>JAAXGS010000102.1:0-746 GCA_012271225.1 Dehalococcoidia bacterium
ATTCGGCAGAACCACGCGATTGAACACGCCACCATCGCGGTGCTTGGCCGGCGGCATGATCAGGTGGGGCGGTTGGGCGGCAGCGCCAAGCCTGACGGCTTTTTGGTGTACGGCCCAATTACGGCAGAACGCATAGAGGATGCCGCCAAAGAGGCCGTGGAGCGCCTGCGCGCAGGTCAGTCCCAGCTTGCCGTTTCACCGTTCTGCGGAACAAACTTCCTGCTCGGCGGCATGACCACCGCCCTGCTGTCCGCCGTCACGCTGGGCACGCGCAACCGAATGAGCCGAATGCCGCAGGCGATGGGCCTGTCCGCGCTGGCGCTGATCGGCGCGTTCCGCGCGGGGGGGTACGTCCAGAAACGATGGACGACAAAGGCGGACATCGGCGGGCTGGAAATCAAGAGCGTCGCGCAACTCAGCGGCGGCCACCGCCCCCTGCACCGCGTGTACACGTGGTTGCCGGACGTTGTCGACGCCCCGCCCGGGGAGTCTGACGATCAGTCCGCAAACCCGGACGAATAGGCTCAGCAAGTCGCCCCGCGCCGCGCCCCCGGCTCACAGCGCGGAATACCCCACCCTCTACGATTGTGTACATCAGCGCCGGGTCACAACAGCAGGGCTTTGGGGTCACAGCCCAGAGTACCCCGACGATTGTGCGGCAAGCGGTATGATGAGGTCATATCCGACGGTCGTGCGCCGTCGCGTCCCTGTAGCTCAACTGGACAGAGCAGCGGACTTCTAATCCG
>JAAXGS010000102.1:763-6214 GCA_012271225.1 Dehalococcoidia bacterium
TCCCACCGGGGACGCCAGACCTGTCAGAACAGGAACCACGTCGCGCTAACATACACCGCGTATACTTGACGACGAGGGACAAGAACTGAACGGACGTGGCGATGGCCAGTGAAAACATTCGCGCGGAAGTCTGGGGCGATATGCTGGACGCGGACCGCATCACGCGGTACTACCAAGCGTTGGCAGATCGTCATCACCGCAACACGCTTCTGGTGCGTTTGATTCTGGCTGGCTCTGCGATGGCCGGTGTTGTCTCATTTCTTGCGGCCCTGCCAGCATATGCACAGGTGACGTTTGGATTAGTCATCGCCGTCGCTGTCGTTCTGGACCTTGTCGTTGACTTCCAGCGGAAGGCTGCCGTCCTTCATACGATCACGGTTGATATGAGGCATAACGCAGTCGAGTGGCAGGATCTGTGGGGCCGAATTGACGGGATGAATGACAATGAGGCGCGGGACAGGATAAACGCGCTCTCACATCGCATGAACACCATCACAGCGAGAACGGGCGATATCGGTGTCGGGGAGGATCCCCGTTTGAACCAGCGGTGCGCGGAAGCTACCTACGCGGTCTTTACACAGCAATATGGCCTCTCAGGTTAGGGCCTCGCCCGGCGGGCCGCCGCGGCCACAAACTCCGCCCATACCCGCGCCGCCCCCACGACCGAAACCAGCGAACTAGCCCTCAGCCCCAATCACGCCGCTCTGGCGCAGGTGATTCAGGCGCGCCGTGTCATAGCCCAGCAGGTTTTGAAGGATTGCCTCAGTCTGTTGCCCCAGGTCTGGGGCGGAGCCAAGTTGGTCGACGGGCGTTCGGGAAAAGCGCAGCGGTGAATTAACCACCGGAATAGCGCCAACGCGCGCATGCGGCACATCCACAAGCGCTTTCCTGTATTGGATTTGCGGGTCTGACAGAACCTGATCGATGCGGTTCACAGGGCCGCAGGGTATGCCCAGCTCCCCAAATTCCCGCAGCCACTCCCCCGCCGTTCTGCGCCGCAGCGCCGCCTCAAGCTCCGGGATCAACTCATCGTAGTGGAGCGTGCGCTGATGCCCGTCGCCGTACCGCGGGTCATCGATCAGGTCGACCCTGTCGATGGCGGCGCAGAACAGTGGCCACTGATCCCTCACGCCCCCGACGATCGCCACAACGATCCAGTCATCCGCCGTCTGAAACGCCTGGAACGGCGTGAAGGACGGATGGCGCGTGCCGATGGGTCCCGGAGCCTGTCCGGTGGAGATATAGCGCCCCACTGCGCCTTCCAGAACGGCAAGCTGACATTCCAGCATGGAGACATCGATCATCTGCCCGCGGCCGCTCCGCTCCCGCTCCTGCAGCGCCGCGAGAATGGCCGTGCTCGAGAACAGGCCAGCGATGATGTCGCCCAGCGAGCTGCCCGGGCGGACGGGGCCGCCGCCCGGCTCTCCCGTGATGCTCATCATCCCCCCCATCGCCTGCACGATGATGTCAAGCGCCGGCCGCTGCGCGTACGGGCCGGTCTGCCCAAACCCGGAGATGGCGCAGTACACAAGGCGCGGATTGATTGCGGACAGCGCCGCGTAGCCCAGACCGAAACCGTCCATTGTGCCGGGGACGAAATTCTCGACGAGAACGTCGCACTCCGCGGCGAGGTCTTTGAGCGCCTGCTGCCCGTCGGGGCGCATGAGATTGAGCGTGACGCTCTGTTTGCCTCTGTTCACGCTGACAAAGTAATAGCTCTCACCCTGAATGAACGGCCCGGTGCCGCGGGACAGATCTCCGCCCTCCGGCCGCTCCACCTTTATGACCTCCGCGCCCATGTCGGATAGAATCATGGTGGCAAACGGGCCCGCCAGAATGCGGGTCAGATCAAGTATTCGGAGACCGGCCAATGGTCCGCTCATATGCTCTCGCCTTTCGTTCCGGAAACGTCCTGTCCGCAGGGGCAACGTTTCATTGTAGACACGCAGTGGGTCCGGACACGCGGCGCGCCCGCGCCCGTCACGATGGCCGCGCGCTGACATGATCCCCCTGTCAGACAGCGGCGGCGCGCCGTCGCACACCACGCCATGGGTTACGATATCGTTCATCGCCGTCAACGCCGTCGCATTCCTCTACACGGTGTTTCTCGACCCGCAGGACAGCCAGATCTTTCTCTTCCGCTTTGGCGTCGTCCCGCTGGAGTTCACGCAACCGGACCTCTTTCGCCTGCGGGTCGAGTCGGTCCAGGAGTTTGACGTCACGCCTCTCGTTCCGTCATGGGCGACGCTCATCACGTCCATGTTCCTGCATGGCGGGTGGATGCACATCCTCGGCAACATGCTGTTCCTCTGGGTCTTTGGCGATAACCTTGAGCACCACTTTGGGCGCGCGGGGTTCATCGCCTTCTATCTGATCTGCGGCGTCCTCGCGTCCGGCGCGCACATCCTGTTCAACCAGGACAGCCTGATCCCCGCCGTTGGCGCCAGCGGAGCAATCGCGGGAGTTCTGGGCGCGTACCTCCTGCTGTTTCCCCGCCGACGGGTCAGGACGCTCTTCATGGTCGGATTGATCACCGTCATGGAGGTGCCTGCGGTGTGGATGCTGGCCATCTGGGCGGCCATACAGATTTTCAGCGGCATCATCTCTATTGGCGCGATCGCTCCCGGGGGAGGTGTGGCCTATTGGGCGCACGTGGGCGGCTTCGCCGCCGGCGTGGGCATCGTCGCCGGATGGCGGATACACAGGAGGGAACCCGTCTGGCAGCCGGACCGGTATGAGGCGCACACGCCCCATCCTTCTTATTACGATGATGATGACGACGACGACTATCCGTCCATACCGCCCGGGCACACGCCGCGTTGGCGCTCCTGACGCGCGCAGGGGGATATGTGATGAATGAGCAGGAGGCGCAGGATCGGATTGGCCTGGCCGGGATGGTCTTCCGCGGCCATCACGGCGCGACGGAGGAGGAACAGGCGGTTGGGCAGCGCCTTGTTGTGGACGTGGAGATGTCCTTGGACCTCTCTCTTGCCGGGCACACGGACGATCTGTCCGACACCGCCGACTACGGTCGCGCCTTCGAGATTGTGCAGGGCGTCATGGAAGGCCCGCCCCACGCCCTGCTTGAGAGTCTGGCGGAGGAGTCCGCGCAGCGGCTCCTTGATGAGCTGCCCATTCAGTTGGTGCGCGTCCGTGTCCGCAAACCGTTTCCGCCGCTCCAGGGAGCGCTCGACGCGGCATGGGTGGAGATAGCGCGCCACCGCTGAGTCTCCTGCGCCACAGCGCCGTCCGGCCGATCCGTTCCCGCTGCTATAGTCTCCTGTAGCAACGGCAGAATCGCGCGCGCCGCGATTCTGCCTCACCGCGATGACCCGCGCCGAGGGCAACCGCCGCCATGACACTGTCTGACATTCTTAATCCTGCGCGCATCACCCAGCGCATCAGTCAGGGTGACGGCGCGGCGGTCGCCGCGGAGTTGCGCGTGGAGCAGCCGGCGGACGTGGCGGAAATCCTGATGGAGATCCCGGACGCCGCCGAGGTTGAGGTGCTCCGCCACCTTTCCGCAGGCGACGTCAGCAGGATTCTGGAATTTCTTGTGCGGGAGGGAGAATCCGCGCTGGAACCCCTTGCCCAACTGCCCCGTGAGACCCTCTCAACCATCCTCAGCAGGACGCCGCTGGGCACCGCCGCCCGGGTGCTGCGCAGCCTGCCGGACACCCTGCGCGCCGATCTCATCAGCACGCTCGCAGACCGTGAGTTGGTTGAGACGCTTCTGGCGCAGGACAGGGAAACCGCCGGCGCCCTGGTCACGACGGATTTTATCGCCCTGCGCGACCGCATGACCGTGGGCCAGGCGCGTGAGGCCATCCGGGCGTCTGAGTCACTGACGCGGCAATTTGTGCAACTGTTCGTCGTTGACGCCGAGGACAGACTCGCGGGCAGCGTCACGTTCAGACAGCTGCTGCTCGCGTCCGCCGATTCCCATCTCTCGCGGATCATGGACCGCAACACGATCTCCGTGCCCGCCGGAACCGATCAGGAGGAATGCGCACGGTTGATGGAACGTTATCGGCTCGATGTGCTGCCGACGGTGGATGACAACGGCCGCCTGCTTGGCTTCATCGACCTCGCCGAGGTTCTGCACGTCGCCGAGGGGGAGGCGACGGAGGACATGTACATGATCGTCGGGCTCAACGCCGGCGAATCCGTGCAGACGGGCATCCGCGCCTCCATTCGACTCCGCATGCCGTGGCTGCTGCTGAATCTTGCGACGGCATTCGCCGCGGCGGCCGTCGTGGGGCTCTTTGAGTCCACCGTGGCCAAGGCGGCGCTGCTGGCCGCCTTTCTCCCCATCGTGGGCGGTCAGGGCGGCAACGCCATCATTCAGACCGTCACGATTGTTGTTCGCAGCATCGCCCTTGGCGACCTGACCCTGCGGAATGCCCGGCGGGTTCTGATGAAGGAGATCGTGCTGGGCTGCGCGCACGGCGCAGCGCTGGGCATCATTGCCTGCGGCGCGGCCTATGTGTGGTCCGGTGACATCCGTCTCTCCGTCGCGCTGGGCATCGCCATGACCATCAACATGCTGGTTGCCGGGGCGGCCGGGGTGCTCATTCCGTTGATCCTGCGCAGGTTCGGCATTGATCCGGCGCTGGCCGCGGGGATATTTGGGACGACGGTGACGGATGTAATCGGTTTCGGCGTTCTGCTGGGCCTCGCCGCCCTGTCAATCAGTCTGCTCGGCGTGTGACCGCTGCGCCCGGGCCGGGGGCGCTAGAAATCGTAGCGCTCGCTGCGCCACGGATCCGCGTTGGAATTGTACCCATGCAGCTCCCAGAATCCGCGCTTGTTCTCCGGCAGCAGTTCCAGGGCCTTGATCCACTTTGCGCTCTTGTAGGCGTAGCGATCCGGCACAACAAGCCGGACCGGGCCGCCGTGATCCGGCTCCAGCGGCGCGCCGTCATGCCGATGCGCCAGGAGAACGTCCGGGGAGAGCAACGCCTGCAGGGGCAGGTTTGTTGTGTAGCCGCCGTAGCAGTGCGCCATGACGTGCGTCGCTGTTGGAGGGATGCGCGCCTCGTCCAGAATGTCACGGACAACGATGCCCTCCCAGCGGTTGTCGAGCCGTGACCAACCGGTGACGCAGTGAAAGTCCGCCGTCACGACATCGTTCGCGCGCGCCAGAAAGTCCGTCCACGTCAAGCGGACGGGGTTGTTAACCAGGCCGATAACCTCAAACGTCCACGCCGCCAGATCAATTGTTGGAGTCTGTCCGTAGGACAGAACCGGGAACTTTTGGGTAACGGCCTGGCCGGGCGGAACGCGGTCCTTATCGACCGCCTGCCCGCCGCCCACCATCCGTTGCGCCCGTTCCAAAATACCCATATGGCTATTCTACAGACTCACGCCGCCCCGGCACACGGAGGACGGGCGTTCAGCCGCCGGTGGAGCCGTGCCCGCCGGCGCCGCGGTCCGTTTCCGTCAGGCTCT
>JAAXGS010000103.1 GCA_012271225.1 Dehalococcoidia bacterium
ATTGAGCTCTATATCAACTGCGTCGACTGCTCCACAGTCGGCGCGGAACTCCCGCAGAATCGGCGCGGCGCCGGTGTGTAGCGTCACCCGCGCGCCGGCGGCGCTTTTCCAAGGACAGTACTCATGATTAACATGCCCGACGCTGTCGCAGACAGCCTGCCCAACATCCTCGTCCAGGATTTGACAGTGGAGCGGTCCGGAACCCGTGTCCTGACCGACGTGAGCTTTGCGGTGGGGCCGGGCACGCTTGTGGGCGTTGTTGGGCCCAATGGAGCGGGCAAAAGCACGCTGTTTGAGGCCATTTCCGGCCGCGTCCCCATCCATCACGGCTCGGCCGTGATCCGGGCAGAGCGGCCGATGAACGCGGGCGCGGTTGCATACGTCCCGCAACGCGAGAGCATCAACTGGAGAATCCCGGTCACAGTCCATGATGCGGTGATGATGGGGCGGACGAATTCCCGCGGCTGGCTGCGTCGCCACACCCGGCAGGATCGGGATATCTGCCGCAGCAGCCTGGAGCGCGTGAACATGTGGGAGCGCCGCTCCGCGCTGATGACGGAGTTGTCCGGCGGGCAGCGGCAACGGGCCTTCATTGCGCGCGCGCTCTGTCAGGAAGCCTCCGTTCTGCTGCTGGATGAGTCATTCAGCGGTGTCGACGTGGGCGCACAGGAGGACATTGTTGACGTGCTGCACACCCTGCGGGACGAGGGGCGAATCATCCTCCTCGCGACGCATGACCTCACGAATCTTGGACGGCGCTTTGACATCTGCCTCTGCATCAACCGCCACCTCTGCGCCATGGGTCCGCCGGAGCAAGCGTTCACGCCCAAGGTGTTGGAGGAGCTGTACGGCTCTCACGGCGTCATTCTTGCCGGAGGAGACCGTGCGCCGGAGGAGACCGGCCGCACGCCCGTCCGGGAAATGCACGCCTGACCGTCACGCTCCGGCATGTTTGATCCCCTCACAGAACCCTTACGCTACGGCTTCATGGTTCGGGCGCTCATCGTGTCCGTCCTGGTCGGCGCGATGTGTCCCGTCATCGGCGCGTACGTCATCGCCCGCGGCCGCGCCTTCATGGGTGACGCGCTCGCGCACTCCGTCCTGCCCGGCATGGTGGTCGCCTTCATGCTTGGATTCAGTCCGCTTGCGGCGGCCGTCCCGGCGGGCGTTGGCATCGCCGCGCTCATGGGATACATCAGCCGCAAAACCGGCGTCAGTGAGGACACGTCTGTTGGCATCGTCTTTGCGGGCATGTTCGCGCTTGGACTCGTCATGCTCTCAATTGCCCGGAACCTGACCGTCAATATCGAGGATCTGCTGCTGGGTCAGGTTCTTGGCGTCACTCCCACGGAGGTCTATCTGTCCCTTGTCCTCGCCGGTCTGGTCATTGCCGGCCTGTACGCCATTCACAGGGTTGCGGTCTACGCGACCTTTGACCCGGTCAGCGCGGAGGTTGTTGGCATTCCGGTCAGCCTGGTTGACTACGCGCTGCTGACGCTGCTGGCCCTCGTCATCGTCATCGGGATTCAGGCTGCCGGCATCGTTCTCGTGATGGCGATGCTCATCACTCCCGCGGCCGCGGGCCATCTCATCGCGCGCAGGTTTGTTCCGGGCATGATCGCCGGCGCGGTCATCGGCTCGATCTCCGCCATCGCCGGACTCTACATGTCCTACTACATCAATGTGCCGTCCGGGCCGGCCATGGCGCTGATCGCCACCGGCGCTTTTGCCCTGGCCGCGGCCTATAAGCGCCGCGCGTTTTAGGCGTTGGACGCGGGCCGGATGTTTGACGCGCCCCCTTCCGCCGTCTATGGTGAGCCGGTGACGGACGTAGACGTTTCACACACATGCGCGCGGCCGCGCGGCCAGAACACTCCGGGCACGTCATGACGGCACGGGCTGCCGACGGCATCGATGCCGTCCATCTGGAGGAGATTGAGCGCCGCGCCGTGGAGTTTGCGCGCAAGGCCGGGGAGATTCTCCTCGACCACTTCCGCAAGCCGCTTGAGGTCGAGTACAAGTCGCACAATCGGCGGGACCCGGTCACGCAGGCCGACCGCGCCTGTGAGGACTGGCTTCGCGCCGCCATTGCGGACGCATTCCCCGATCACGGCATCATCGGCGAGGAGAACGCGCCCTCCGATCACACGGCGGCGGACTACGTCTGGGTTCTCGACCCCCTGGACGGAACAACGAATTTCCTGAACGGCCTCCCGGTCTTCGCCTCATCCATCGGCGTCCTGTACCGCGGACGTCCGGCCGCGGGGGCAATCTTTGTGCCCGGAGCGGGCGGCGGCGCGGTCCTCCACGCCCGTCAGGGCGGCGGCGCGTTTCAGGACGGCGCGCCCGTCTCCGTCTCAACAAACGCGGAGCCGGAGCAGGGGCGGCTGACCGGAATGCCCTCATACTACTGGCGCATGTGGGGATTCAAGGACGGTCTGCGCATGAGGCTTGGCGAGCTTCGGTCACTCGGCTCCATCGCCTATGAGATGGCGCTTGTCGCCCGCGGGGGGATGCAGCTGTGCCTTTTCGCGCAGCCGAAGATCTGGGACGTGGCGGCCGGCGCGCTCCTTGTCAGCGAGGCGGGCGGGCGCGTGCTTGAACGGCGGGGCAGACGCAGCGCGTGGGCGCCATTTACCGTGTTCGGCCCGGACGGCGTCTCTCTGGAGGAGCTGCACGCATGGCGCGCGTCAATCATGACGGGCAACGCGGACGTTGCGAGCCACGCCGGAACGCGGATTTCACCCCGCGCCCGTCCGCTGTTTCGGTTCAGACGCTGGCTCGCTGAGCGGCGCGGCGCCGCTCAGGGCCCGGGCAATCAGTCCACCCGGCGCGGCTGACAGCCTTCGGCCGGGCCGCGCTACAGCGGCGGCCAGGGCACGTTGCGGCCC
>JAAXGS010000104.1 GCA_012271225.1 Dehalococcoidia bacterium
TCCGTGGGCGTCTTGCCGCGCGCGGCCTTGTCAGGCCCCACAAGCCCCGGCGCCATGTACGGAATGCGATCCATCTCCCCATGGTTGAACGTGTACTCCGCGGGATTTCGGGCGTACCAGAGGATGTTGTCATGCTTGGCCGACCACCGTGACCGAGACCGCGCGCCGTAGTCGTACGCCCAAACGATCTCGTTGATGAATGAGTCCCGCCCGAATATCTCGTCGAGCAGAACTTTGCAGTAATGGACCTCGCGGTAATCGACGTGCAGGAAGAATGAGCCGTTGGGCCTGAGAACACGCGCCGCCTGCTGCAGACGCGGCGCAAGGAACGCCAGATAATCGTCAAAACGATCCGCAAAGTCCGCGCTGCCGATGCGGACGGTTCGGTATCGCCGCCCCTGAAATCCCGTGCGGTCTCCGCCCTGTTCGTCCTGAATTGTTTTCAGCGACTCACGGGACTGCGCGCGGCCGGTGTTGAACGGCGGATCGATGTAGATCAGGTCGACCGCGCCCTCCGGCATGGACTGCAGCCAGGCCAGATTGTCGGCGTAGACGATGGTGTTGGGCGCCATGGACTCCCCCTACGCCCGCCGTTCCACGACAAAATCGATGATGCCCGTCAGCGACTGCAGAGCGGAGTTGCCCGGTCGCTTGATGGAGCGCAGCGCCTCCCGCGCCCGTTCCGCCAGTGTGTTCGCCACGGCGTAGGAGCTCTCCACGGCGTCCGAGTCGCGGATCAGGGTGAGCGCCTCCTCAATGCACTGCTCCTTTTCAGCGTCCGGCATGGCGGCGCGCTCATCCCGCAGCCGCGCAAACGGCCCCCGCGCGCGCAGTTCCGGGCGCTGTCTGAGATACAGCAGGGCGGGCAGGGTGAGGATGCCGCCGCGCAGGTCAGAGCCGATGGGTTTGCCCACCTCCGCCGCGTCCCCCTGCAGGTCCAGGATGTCGTCAATGACCTGAAACGCCGTGCCCAGGCTCATGCTGTACTGCGTGACAGCGTCGATCTCCGCCTCGGACGCGCCGCCGAGCACCGCGCCGGAGACGGCGGCGGTTGTGAAGAGGGACGCGGTCTTGCGCTCGACACGCGCCCAGTACTCCTCCTCCCCGCCGGTCCAATCGAATGCGTGCTGAATCTCGCGAAGCTCGCCGTCCGCAAGGAGTCGCAGCGTTCGCGCAAAAAGGCTGATCACGCGCACATTGTTCGTCGCGCACACCATCTCGGCGGAGCTTGCGAAGAGATAGTCGCCGAGAAGCAGGGCCACGGCGTCGCCGTAGCGGGAGTGAATGGTCGCGGTTCCGCGCCGCAGCGGCGCCCTGTCCACGGAATCGTCATGCACAAGTGAGGCGGTGTGCAGAAGCTCCACGGCAATGGCCATGGGGATGTGCACGTCCGTGTTGAAACTGAACAGATGGCCGGTCAGGAGGGTGACCGCCGGCCGCGCCCGCTTGCCGGGGGTGGCGAGGATGTAGCGCAGCAGCTCATCCAGCCAGGGGAAGTCATCCTCGCCGATGGTCCGCAGGCGGCGCTCCACCTCCGCCATATCCGACTCAATCAGCCGCAGGAAGGTGGGCAGCTGCGGTGACGGCGCGCCGGTCACGGTGAGGTTGCGAGCGGTGAGCGCGCCCGTCTACGCCCGTGTCTCATTGTCCGCGCCAACGCCAAGGTTGGCCATCTCCCGCGCGAGCACCTGTTCCTCATCGAGTTTCGCAAAGAGCGCCTCCGGCTGCGGCAGGCGTGTTCCCGCCGCGGGCGTGGTGGCAGTCCATCCGCCGTCCTGCGCGCTGCCGGACAGGCCAAGCATTGTCTGCAGGCGCTGTGAACTGAAGGGCAGGTAGGGGGCCAGGAGCGTTTTGAGTCCGGCGATGACGCCGAGAATGGTCACAAGGGTGCGCGCCGTCTCATCCCGGTCCTCGCGGATCGTGCGCCACGGCGCTCTGTCGTCCAGATAGCGGTTTCCATCCTGCGCAAGGATCATGGCGACGCCGAGCCCTGCGCGGAAGCGGCACGCGGCGATGTGCGCGGCGGCCTCCTCCAGCGCCTCCGCCACGCGCGCGGTCAGCCGCGCCCCGGCCGCGTCGGGCTCCGCATCCGGGACCACGCCGTCAAAGAAGCGCTGCAGAAAGGTCAGCGTCCGATGCACCAGATTGCCGTACGTCCCCACCAACTCCGTGTTGACGCGGCGGACGTAGTCCGGCCACGTGAATTCCGAGTCAGACGTCTCCGGCATCGTGGCGGAGAGAACGTAGCGGAGCGCGTCGGCATCGTAGTTAGCCAGATACTCCGGCGCCCACACGGCCCAATTGCGGCTTGTCGAAAGCTGATACCCCTCCAGATTCAGGAACTCATTGGCCGGCACGTCCTCCGGCAGGGCCAGTCCCTCTCCATACGCCATCAGCATGGCGGGCCAGATGATGGTATGGAAGGTGATGTTGTCCTTGCCGATGAAGTAGTACGGCCTGGCGTCCGCTCCCCACCACGCGCGCCACGCCTCCGGGTCGCCCTTAACCTCGCGCGCCCACTGCACGGACGCGGACAGGTAGCCAATCACCGCCTCGAACCAGACGTAGATGCGGCGATCTTCCCAGCCGTCCAACGGCACGGGAATGCCCCACTCCAGGTCCCGTGTATAGGCGCGGTCCTTCAGTCCCTGCGCCAGAAATCCGTTGGTGAAATTGAGAACCTGCGGACGCCAGTGCGTCTTGTCCCGCAGCCACTCTTTCAGATGGTCCTCAAACCTGGAGAAACGCATCATGAAATGCGTGCGTGACCGGAACTCCGGGGCGCTGCCGTCGATTGAGCTGCGCGGGTTGACCAGTTCACGAGGGTCCAGCGTCCGACCGCAACTGTCGCACTGATCACCCCGCGCGCTGTCAGAGTCGCAGTGCGGGCATGTCCCGACGATGTAGCGATCCGGCAGGTAGCGATTCTGTGACGGGCTGTAGGGAACGCTGCTCTCAGTCTCATACAGCAGGCCATTCTCATGGAAACGTGTGAAGAAGTCCTGCGCAATGCGGTAATGGTTCTCCGTTTCCGTGGTGGTGAAGAGGTCCCAGGAGATGCCCAGCCCCTGCCAGGACTCCAGAAACCCCTGATGGAATCGGTCATGGATCTCTCGCGGCGTGACGCCCTCCCGGTCTGCGCGCAGCGTGATGGGCGTGCCGTGGGCGTCAGAGCCGGACACCATGAGCACGTTGTTGCCCGCCATGCGATGAAAGCGCGCAAAGATATCCGCGGGCAGGTACGCCCCCGCAATGTGGCCGAGGTGCAGCGGCCCGTTGGCGTACGGCCACGCGACCGCTATCAGGATGTTCTCCGGCATGGCTTCCGCTCTCTATTCTAGCGGGCGCATGGCGTCACTGCGCGGACTGTGGATCGGCTTCCCCATCCGGCCGGCATTGCGCGTCACTGCTGGGCGCGGCGGCGCTAGCCGCAGATATCCAGCGCGGTGAGCGCGAGAACGCGGGCGCATGTCAGCACCTTGTCGATGCTCGTCGTCCGCTCCGTGTTCGCCGTGGGGCCGTAGACGATGGCGACGGAGCCGCCGCGCGTAAACCATCCGGCGTCCGTCCAGGCATAGGAGCCCGGATCCTGGCGGCCAACCCGCTCCGGGGCCGCGCCGGTGACCTCTGTGTGCCGCCGGGCCACGGTCTGCGGCAGCATGTGATCCGTTGGCACATCAATGCCGTAGGCGGGGACCTTCAGGCTGCGCCAGTCCGGGGAGTAGGTGGCGGGCGGCGGCGCGATCTCTATGCCGGCCTCCGGGTGGGCGGCGCGGACGCCATCGAGAGCCCGATCGATGTCCGCCTGCGTCTGATTCCAGTCCTGATCCGGCAGCCCGCGCACCTCAACGATGATGGCGCAGTAGTCCGGCACATAGGACGCGCGCCATTTCAGGAAATCCGTGCCAACTCCGCCGTTGATGCCGCCGACGATGAGCCGCGGCAGTCCGGGCATTTCATCCCGCTCCCCCGCGGAGAACGCAACATTGTCCAGAGCCTGAACGACGTCAGACATCACGTTGACGGCGTTGACGGGCGTGACGCGGTGGAGCATGCCGATCCACGCGGACGAGCCGGTGACGGTGATGACGAACTGACACGCGCCGGCGTGAATGGTCCGCACGTCGAGATCGGACGGCTCACAGATGAGGGTGTAGTCCGCGCCGATCCCGCGCTGCACAAGGTCATGCGCGCCGACGCCCCCCTGCAACTCCCCCACCACGCCGGTGAAGAGCAGATCACCGCGCAACGAGGCCCCGGATCGGGAGACGGCGACGGTTGCCGCCGCCGCGGCGGCAACGCCGGCCTTCATGTTGACCAGGCCATGCCCGGTCAGCCGCCCGTCCTCTTCATGGCAATCCCAGGGATCCAGCGGATAATTGAGCGGGACGGGATCGATGTCCAGGTGGCCGTTGAGCATGAGCGACGCGCCCCCGCCGCTGCCGGGGATGCGGACGATCAGGTCCGGCCGGCCCGGCTCATCCGAAACGTCGACAAGCTCCGGCGTCAGGCCGCGCTGTTGGAACCATCCGGCGAGGAACCGCATCGCCTCCAACTCATTCCCGGAGAAGCTGCGAAACCCCTGCAGGTCCTTCATGAGCTGGACGACCTCTGACCGATCAATGCCGCCCAACACGCCCTGCTCGTTGACGGACGTCATGTTATCCCCCGTTTCCGCGCCGCGCGCCCGTTTCCCCGCGTCCTGTGGATTGCGCGGCCCTGCCTCTACTATAGAGGGGAGATGAGCAGACAGTCATTGATGTCCAGGTTCCTGCACATCGGAGCGTGGGCGGCGTTTCACGCGGGCGCGCGGCTGACCGTGCGCGGGCGCGAGAACATCCCGCCCGCGGGCCCCGTGATCGTCGCGGTGAACCACACGCATAACATGGACCCCGCGCTCATCGGCGTTGTCATGCCGTGGCCGGTGCGCTTTCTGGCAAAGCGGGAGCTTGTGACGGAGGGTAACGCAATAACGCGCTGGATTGTGCGGACGTGGGGACTGATCCCGATCACGCGGGAGGGCGCTGACAGACAGGCGTTGGACGTCGCTCGCCGCTACCTGCGGGAAGGCGGGGCCATCGGCATGTTTCCGGAAGGCACGCGCAGCAGAGACGGCCGGCTGGGGGAGGCACGGCCCGGCATCGCGTACATGGCGGCCTCGGCCGGAGCGGCCGTGCTGCCCGTCGGCATTCAGGGTTTCGCGGGAATGGGGCACAATCCGCTGCGCGCCGTGCGCCGGCCCCGCGTGACGGTCCGCATCGGCCCGTCTCTCGCGCCGCCCGCGCCGGAAAGCAGCCGCGACCGCGAGAGCCTTGCCCGCGCGACCGCCGATATCATGCGCGCGGTCGCCGCCCTTTTGCCTGAGCACATGCGCGGCTACTATGGCGATGATTCACACAGGACACAATCGGCGGAGACGCGCGCGGATCGTCAGTGAGGTGCGGGATTGGGCGCAATTGTCAGCTACGTCGGAAATCGTGAGGCCGTGCCCGTCCTCTTGCAGTCGCTGTCGCGCGTCCGGAATCAGCGGTATGACAGCGCCGGCGTCGCGGTGAGGGACCCGGACGGATACTTCAATACCGTCAAAACCGTTGGGCGGTTCAACGTGCTTGCGGGCGCGCTGTCAGAGGAGCCGCCGCTGGGGCACATCGGCCTGGGCCATACGCGATGGCGCATGCACGGGGCCGCGACGGCGGAGAACGCGCAGCCGCATCTTGATTGTCACTCCCTGCTGGCCGTGGTGGAGAACGGCATCGTCGAGAATCACGTGGAACTCAAGATGGAGCTGCGCGGGCGCGGACACCGCTTCCTGTCCATGACGGACGCGGAGGTTGTGCCTCACCTGATTGAGGAGGAGCTCCTGATGGCCGGGCCGGGCGCGGGGCTGGAGGCGGCGGTGCGGGCCGCAATGGCCCGGATACACGGAACGATTGCGCTCGTGGCCGCGCGGGCGGAGGAGCCGGAGACCATTGTGGCGGCGCGGCGCGGCTACGCAAGCCAACTCGTCGTCGGGTGGGGCGGCAGCGAGGCCTTCGTAACGAGCGAGGCCGCGGCGATGTCGGCCATCGCCGACAAGATCGCGTTTCTGTCCGCCGACGAGATGGCAACGGTGACTCCGCGCGGCGTGGAGTTCAAGACCCTCATGGCCGGGCGTCCCATCGCCAAGCGGTTCATCTCGCCGACTCAGGACCCGATGGCCGCCGCGCGCGGCGGCCACATGACGTTCATGATCAAGGAGATCACGGAGCAGCCGGAAGCGTGGACGGACGCCATGCGCGGGCGGGTCGATTTTGAG
Source organism: Dehalococcoidia bacterium (assembly GCA_012271225.1). Taxonomy (GTDB): domain Bacteria; phylum Chloroflexota; class Dehalococcoidia; order UBA6926; family UBA6926; genus VXMO01. The sequence continues at coordinate 6,296 of JAAXGS010000104.1, forward strand.
TCGCTCTCCCTGACGCTGGAGGAGCTTGACCCCATTCTCGCCGCATTGACGCGCGTGGAGAGGGTGGTCCTCACGGGATCAAGCTCATCCCTGCACGCCGCGCGGGCCGGCCGGCTCTACATCGAAGAACTCACGGATCTGCCGTGTCAGGTCGATGTGGGCTCAGAGATTCTGTACGGGGACTTCGAGCTTGGACCGCGGACGCTCTTTATCGCCGTCACCCAGTCCGGCGAGACGCTGGATACTCTGGGCGTGCTCGCGCAGGCGAGCGAGCTGGGCAGCCCGACCATGATCATCACGAATGAGGAGGAGTCAACGGGCGCGCGCCTTGCGGATGTGACGCTGCCCATCCGCTCCGGGCTGGAGGCGGGCATGGCCTCCACAAAATCGTTCACCTCATCCGTCCTGACGCTGTATCTGCTCGCCATGCGCCTGGCCACGGCGCGGTCGTCCCATGCCGCAGGTTCCGTGCCGGGCAGGCTCAACGACCTGACCCGTCTGGCGGGCTACGCCAACCGCATTCTGGAAGACCCCTCGCTGCCCGCCGCGCTCGCGACCCGCTATTCACATCGGCGTGACGCCATCTATGTGGCCCAGGGCCGCCTGTTCCCCATAGCGGCGGAGGGGGCGTGGAAGCTGATTCAACTTGGCTATATCCATGCGCAGGCCTATCCGGGGTCTGAATTGCCGCACGGGCCAATTGCCCTCATCAATGGCGATGAGACGCCAACAATCGCCATCACTCCGCAGGGGCCGGAGTACGGACGCATGGCGTCCGTGGTCAGACTGGTCAAGGACAATGGCGGCGTGGTGTCCGCCATCCTGACCGAGGGGGATGAGGAGCTTGGCGGCATCGTTGACCACCCCATCTTCATCCCCGCGGACACGCCGCAGCCTCTGCTCCCGCTGATCACCGCGCTGCCGGTGCAGCTCTTTGCCTATTACGCGGGCATTCAGAAGGGCAATGCGGTGGATGAGCCGCGCAACATCCACCGCATCGAGGATTTTTTGTAGACCGGCGTGCCTTCAGGCGGGGGGCTTTGCGTCAGTCAGCCGCGCAGACCGGCGTGGCCTCAGACGAGAATCTTCGCCTCAGTCAACTCCCGCACGTCGGACTCGGAGTAGCCCAGCAGTTCACGCAGCACGTACTCATTGTGCTGGCCCAGGGCGGGCGCGCCCATGCGGATCGCTCCCGGGGTCTCCGCGAGCGCCGCGCCGTAGGACGAGTGGCGAATCGTGCCCCACTGCGGCTCCGGATGCTCAACGGGGACGATGTAGCCGCGCGCGTTCATCGCGGGGTCAAAGTGCGCATCCTCCGTTGTCTGGCAGGCGGCGGCCGGCACGCCGTGTTTCTGCAGCGTCACCATGACCTGCCGGGGTGTGAGATTCCGCGTCCACTCTGACAGATGCTCATCCAGCGCGTCCCGATGCGCAAGGCGGGCGTCAAGCGTGGCAAAGCGCGGGTCCTGCGTCCACTCCGGCAGGTCCATGGCGGGCGGCGTGATCGCCTGAACCAGAGCCTGCCACTCCTGCTCCGTGTGACAGGCGATGACGCACCACGCATCCACGCCCAGACAGGGGTACGCGTCGTGCGGGGCGGCGTATTCCCGACGGTTTCCGGTCGGGTCCTGATTCACGCCGTTGACCTCGTAATCAAGCAGGGGAACGCCCAGAGCATTCGCCTGGGCCTCAACCTGCGAGACCTCGATGTGCTGACCCTGCCCGGTCTTGAGTCGGTGATACAACGCCGCCTGCAGCATGTAGCCGGCAAGCCCGCCGACGAAGAAGTCCGCGTAGTAGATGCTGCATCGGAGCGAGGGAGGTGACTCCGGGTGCCCCCAGAGGTGGGTGACGCCGGAGGCCGTCTGCGCCTGCAGGCCAAAGAGCACGTGTGAGGCGAACGGCCCCGTGCTGCCCCAGCCCGGCATGCTCATGTACACAACGTCAGGCCTGACGGCGCGGATGCCCTCATAATCCAGCCCCCAGCGGGCGAGCGCGCCGGCGGCGTAGTTCTCCACAACCGCGTCACTTGTGCCCGCCAGCTTGCGGACAATCTCCTGCCCGTCCGTGTGGTGCAGGTCCACCGTGATGCTCATCTTGTTGCGATTGAGCTCCGGATGCATCGGCAGGATGCCCGTGATGCGTGCCGCAGGATCAAAGAGGGACGACTCGATCTTGATCACGTCCGCGCCGAAATCCGCAAGCTGCCGCGTGCCGTACGGCCCCACCCAGATGCGGGTCAGGTCCGTCACGCGGACTCCCTCAAGCGGCAGACGGCCGTTGCCGGGGTGCGCCATCGCCGCGGCGTCCTGCGCGGGCCCGCCTGCGGAGCCGCTCTCCGCAGCCTCCGCAAGAACCTCATCGGTGTGCTGACCGTGCGTCGGCGCGGGGCGGCGGAGCGTCCATGGGGTCCCGCTGAACCGCCCGGGCGGGCCGGGCAGCCTGTATGTTCCCACAACGGGGTGCGTCACCTCCTGAAAGTAGTTGCGGAACAGCAGATGCGGGTTCTGGGCGAGATCGGCCGGGGTGCTGACGGGCGTGGCGGGGATGCGGCGCGCCTGCGCCTCCTCGACGGCCTGCGCCACCGTCTTCGTCAGAAAGAACTCCGTCGCGATGGCGTTGATGAACTCCTGATTCTCGGAGCGGACCGTCAGCTGCATGAACATCTCGTCCTGAATGGCCTCATTGCCCGTCCACTTGGCAAAGGCCATGAACTGGTTCGGCTGTATGGGCGAGAAGCCGATCCAGCCGTCGGAGCACTGAAAGACGCCGGTTCCGCCGCCGCCGCCCGTGCCGGGCCGCTGCGCAATCGCGCCGTTGTAGCCGTACTGAGAGACGATGAACAGGAGGTTGGCGATGGCCTCTTGCATGGAGACGTCTATCCGCTGCCCCCGGCCGGACTGTTCCCGCGCGAAGAGCGCGTTCATGATTCCGATGGCGGCGTGTGTGCCCGCCACGGAGTAGCCCAGAAACGCCGGCGACATCACGGGCGCACGGTTCGGATCACCCTGCAGGAGCATCAGCCCGCCCATCGCCTCGGCGTGGAGGTCCGTGCCGCGATAGGAGGCGTACGGCCCCGTCTGCCCGAACGGTGTCACGGAGCAGAGGATGAGTCCGGGATTCTCCGCGCGCAGGGACTCAAATCCAAGGCCGATGCCGTCAAGATAGCCGGGCGCGTTCGTCTCGATGATCACATCCGCGGCCCGGGCAAGGCGCCGAACAGTCTCGCGCCCTGCGTCCGTCATGATGTCCGCCGCGGCGCTGCGCTTGTTGGCGTGAAAGGCATGGAACACCAGACTGCGGTCCATGCCGGGCTCTCCGCCGACATGGGGCGGCATGCGGCGGCTCTCGTCGCCGCCCGGACCTTCGATCAGTGTCAC
>JAAXGS010000105.1:0-4403 GCA_012271225.1 Dehalococcoidia bacterium
CGCGTTCAGCGCCTCCGGCCGGTTCAGCGTGACCAGCACTCCCTTGCGCTGCTTCTCATACAGGATGTTCTCGTAGCTCCCCATGTCCCCTCTCCTTGCGTTCCTGCCCCTCGGTCTATTGCGTTGCTTGCTTGCGGTAGTGTGGTTTGTCATTCAATCCCGGGCGCGGGACCGCGGGCCAAACGGCTCCGGCTGGAACGGCCCGTCCCGCGTCGTCAGGAAGGAACGCAGGCCGCCCTGCGTCAGGCCATCGAACATCTCCCGACGGTAGTCCTCCCTGCTTGACGAGTGGGCCAACGCGGAGAGTTCCCCGTTCAATTTGAGCGCGTTGGCCAAGCCCATCATCTCAAGGCCCATCGTGGCGACATAGAGGTTGATTTTGACCGTCTCGGGGGAGACGAGCGCGATTCGCTCCACGATTTTAAACGCCTCATCAAGCAGATCATCATGCGGGACAACCGTGTTGACGATGCCGATGCGCAGCGCCTCCTGCGCGTCAATGTGATCGCCGGTCAGGCTGTATCGCAGCGCGTTCTTGTAGCCGGCAGTCTGAACCCAGAAGAAGCTGGTGTTGGAGATATGCCGCACCTCCGGCTGCCCAAAGACGGCGTTCTCAGAGGCAATCGTCATGTGGGTGGCGGTGGCGTACCAGGACGCGCCGCCCATGCACCAGCCATTGATCGCTCCAATGACCGGCTTGGTCAGTTCCCACATGTGCAGCAGTTTGCGAACACCATCGTTGTCATTTGTGCGCCACTGATCAAGCAGGTTCGCCGCGCTCTGGCCGGGCGCGACGCCGTAGGGCCACACGAACTCACGCATGGGCGCGTCGGGCGCGCCGAGATCGTATCCGGCGGAGAATGCCCTGCCCGCCCCCGTCAGGACAATGGCGCGGACGTCCGGATCGGCCTCCGCCTCATCGAATGCCTGATGGAGTTCGTTCTCCATCTGCGGGCTGATCGCGTTCAGCGCCTCAGGGCGATTCAGCGTGATCAGAACTCCCTTGCGCTGCTTCTCATACAGAACCTGTTCGTATTGTGGCATCAGTCCTCCGTCGACTACGTGTAAGAAACCCTGTTCATCTTGAAAATCGCCTAGGCTCTCGCGCGTGAGCGCGGGCCGAACGGTTCCGGCTGGAAGGGGCCGTCTCTCTCCTGCAGGTACGCGCGCAGGCCGCCGCGTTCCTGCGCCTCCGTGAACTTGCGCCGCCCCTCCTCGCTGACGGACGCATGCGCAAGCGCGGACAACTCCGCGTTCAGGTTCAGGGCGTTGTGCAGACCCATCATCTCAAGCCCCATGGTTGCGACGTACAGATTGATCTTCACGGTCTCCGGGGAGACGAGCGCGATTCGCTCCACGATCTTGAACGCCTCATCGAGGAGGGAATCGGCCGGGACGACGGTGTTGACGATGCCGATGCGCAGCGCCTCCTGCGCGTCAATGTGATCTCCGGTCAGGCTGTACCGCAGCGCGTTCTTGTAGCCGGCGTTGAGGACCCAGAAGAAGCTGGTGTTGTCCATGTGCCGCACCTCCGGCTGGGCGAAGACGGCGTCATCGGCGGCAATCGTCATATGGCTTGCGTTGGCGTACCAGGAGCCGCCGCCCATGCACCACCCGTTCACGGCGGCGATGACCGGCTTGGTCAGCTCCCACAGGTGGAGGAAGCGGCGCATGTTGAGGCGGTCAGACGTGCGCCAATGGTCCAGGTGAGCGGCCACGCTGGTATCCTTTGGCAGCGCGTACGGCCAGGCGAACTCCGCCTCTCCGGAGATGTCATAGCCGGATGAAAACGCCCTGCCCGCGCCCGTCAGGACGATGGCGCGGACATCCGGGTCAGCCTCCGCCTCATCCAGCGCCTCATGCAGCTCGCGCTCCAGGTCCGGGCTGATGGCGTTCAGACGCTCCGGGCGGTTCAGGGTAATCAGAACGCCCTTCCGCTGTTTCTCATACAGAATGTTCTCATACGATGGCATTGCGCACCCCCCATGCTTCCAGCATGCGCAGGCGCGGCGCGTGGGTCGATACACGCGGACGCCGCCTGCGCACGCCGCGAGAATAGCACCGCCCCGCTTGGCCGCGCAACCGGCGGACAGGTCCGTATGGGCCGGCACAGCGTTCCCCGCCGGCCCTCGTCCTGTACACTCAACAGCGGCAGGCGCCGGCGGGAGCGTGAACGGCATGCGAGTAACAATCATCGGGGGATCGGGTTTCGTCGGGCAGCATCTGACGGCGACGCTCTCCGTCGCGGGACATGCCTCCATCCGTGTCCTTTCCCGCTCGCCCGGCCGCGTGTTTGCGGACGCGCGGCGCGCGCTTGGCGTCGGACTGGGTGCGGTCGAGACGCTTGGCGGCATCGGCGCGCTGTCCGCGGAGGAGGTCGCCGCCGCCCGGGAGCGCGCAGGCCGCGGCGAGGCAGTCCTGCGGGAATCGGTTGAGATCATCGAGGGCGACGCCCGGGACTGGAACTCCGTCCGCGCGGCTGTCTCCGGGGCGGATGCCGTTGTCCACGCCGTCGGCATCATCCGTGAAACGGAGGGGCGTTCCTTCCGGGACACCAACATCGGCATCACGCAGACCGTGATTGACGCCATGCGGGATGTGGGCGCCGCGCGGCTGATCTATCTCGGCATCCTGGGGGCGTCCGATGATGAGTCCATGCCGTACGGCCGCTCCCGCTTTCAGGCGGAGGGGCTGGTCAGGGAGAGCGGGCCGGATTGGACGATCGTCAAGCCCTCGCTCGTCCTCGGCGTGTCAGACGCCGTATCCCGCCGCATGGTCAAGCTGCTGCGCACCGGCCCGGTGGCCGTTCTGCCGCTGCCGGACGGCGGACGGACGCTGATGCAGCCAATGCACGTCAGCGATCTGACCGTTGTTCTGTCACTGTGCCTCACGGACGCTGGACGGGCGGGCAAGGCGTATGAGATCGGCGGGCCTGAGCACATCTCCCTGCGGGATATGGCGCGCGCATTTGCCGATCAGTTGGGGATACGGCGGGTCTACAACGTGCCGATGCCGCGATTCGCGCTGAACATCGGAACGGCGATGCTGGGGCGCATCCTGAAAGACCCGCCCATCACGGCGGCGGAAACGAGCCAGCTGCGCGTGGACAACATCACCACCCTCGATGCTGTTGAGCGAGATTTCGGCTTTTCCCCCAGGCCGTTTGCGGCCTATGTGGAGTACGTCAAGGACGTTGTGCCGTAAGCACGCCCGCAAGGGGCTGCTCCTCGCGGGAAGGGGCGCGCTCGCTCTGGTTGCTGCTTCCGACAGGGAGTTGCCGGCTACCCCTCGCGGGAACGGGCGAGTTGAGAGATGAACTGGTCGATGGGGATGGCGGGCAGGGACACAATCTGAATGGTGCCGCGCGCGCCGAGCTCCAGGGAGACCCGCGCGATGGTCTCATTGTCCGGGGCCTCGACGATGTTGACGAAATCGTAGCTGCCCAGCACGGCGTATTGGGCCGTGACCCGCGCGCCCCACGACTCAATCTCGCGGTTCACTTCCTGAATCCGCTCCGGGCGGTGCTTCACCGTCTTTCGCCCCTCATCCGTCAGCGTGCTCAGCAACACATACGTCCCCATAGACATAGTCCTCCCGGCGCAGCAGCGCCTGATTTCCTGATCATCCACTAAATCCTAAGTGGGAATCGTAGATACGGCGAGATGCCGTGTCAACGGACGGACATGCGCTGGCGCTACGGCGCGCGGGAAAGCGTCTCAGACAGGAACGCCGCGGTCTCCGCCGCAAGCTCGCTCCGCCTGTCCTGCCACGCGCGATCCGCCCCCTCAAGAACGCGCACTTCCATGCGTGAATTGCCCAGCGCCCTCACCCATTCCCGCAGGCGGGCGGGCGGCGTCAGGCCGTCGTTCTCGCCGATCAGGAACCGAACGGGGAGCCGCAGGGCGTCCAGTCCATCCAGGGTGGAGATGCCCAGCAGGGGGATGTCCAGGATGGGCGAGACGGCAATGACAACCCGCAGTCCGTTGGGGTCCTGCGCGGCGACGCGCAGCGCAACGCCGGAGCCGTATGAGTACCCGACGATGCCGATTCGCCCTGCATCGACGCCCGGCCATTCCCGCAGCATGTCAATCGCCGCCTGCGCGTCCCTGGCCTGCCCCGCGCCAAGAGAGTTTTCTCCGGAGGAGCCGCCGACTCCGCGATAGTTGAATCGGAGGGTCATAAACCCCCTGGACGTGACCTCCCGCGTGAGGGCCTCTATCACGGGGCTGAGCATCGTCCCGCCCAGGTGTGGCTCCGGCGCGCAATAGACCACGCCGGGCAGGCCGCCCCGATGCCCCTCCGGCAGTTCGTCTCCGGTGGGCGCGCCGATGATCCCCTCCAGCGTCAGCCCGTCCGGCGAGAAGAAGTTGACGGCGGTCTGTCTCACTGCCGCCTCACAGGCC
>JAAXGS010000105.1:4485-13319 GCA_012271225.1 Dehalococcoidia bacterium
TCCGCAAAGACGAGCGGCAGGTGGGAATGCCCCAGCAGGAGGCACGGCGTGGTCAGCAGGTCGAACGAGCCGCGCGCGGCCTCCTCATGGACGACGTATTCCCAGACGGGATCACGGAGAGATGCGTGCACCAACGTGAATTGCGCCGTCTTAATCACGCTCGGCAGTGACTCTACGTAGGACCGGTTCTCCTCCGTCAGCTGCGTGCCGTTCCATGCGCAGGCCGTGGCCGCGGCGGTGTTGAATCGAGAGAGGGCGGTCGCGCCGATTGCCCCAAGATCGTGATTTCCCGCCACTCCAAGGTGCTCGTGGCCCCTGAGCGTGTCCAGGCATTCATTGGGGCGCGGGCCGTATCCGATGATGTCACCAAGCGACCAGATCGTGTCGATGGGCCCGCGACTGCTTGCGTCGCGCAGAACGGCCTCAAATGCGACGATGTTGGAGTGGATATCGGAAACTATCAACGTGCGCATGCGATGAGGGCGGGAGCGCGGAGAGGATCACGACGACGGCCCGGAGGCGGCGGACCCGGCGAGTTGGGGAGCGTCTCTCATCGTCAGATCGGCAAGGAACGTGTCGGCCCAGACCTTCGCGGTGTTGGTCTGCACGTGCCCGTTCAAGGCGTTCCAGCGCTCACGGCGCTCCTGCAACGGCATGGACAGCGCGGTGCGCAGAGCCTCCGCCGTCCCCTCTGTGTCATAGGGATTCACGATCAGGGCGTCCTGCATCGTGTCCGCCGCGCCGCAGAACCGCGACAGCACAAGAACCCCGGGGTCAGGCCCCTGCGAGGCCACGAACTCCTTCGCAATGAGGTTCATGCCGTCCCGCAGCGGCGTCACAAGGCACACGTCCGCCTCTCGGAAGAAATGCGCCAACTCCTCCTGGCTGTAGGATCGGTACAGGTAGTGCACGGGAACCCAATCCGCCTCCGCAAAGCGTCCGTTGATGCGCCCCACAAGGCGGTCCACCCGCTCACGCTCCTGCACATACTCCGGCACGCGGCTGCGGGAGGGGGCGGATACCTGAATCATCGTCACCTTGCCGCGAATTGCGGGATAGCGGTCAAGCAGCGCTTCAAATGTTCGGAGACGCTGCGGGATGCCCTTTGAATAGTCAAGGCGGTCGACGCCCAGAATGACCTTCTTCCGTTCAGTCGTCCGGCGGGGCAGGAGGCGCTGCAGGAAGCCGAGTCCCCCGGTATCGTCAGAGTCCCGCGCCCACCGCTGAAATTGTGCCGGGTCCGTTCCTATCGGATAGACCCCCGCGCGGACGCTCTTGTTCGGCCCGTGAAAGACGCCGGGTTCGACGCGGCCGCCAATCTCCACCTGAAGCGTGTCGAGGAAGTTGTGCGCGTACCTCTGCGTGTGGAAGCCCACCAGGTCATAGGCGATGAGGTCATTGAGTAGCCGTTTCGCCCAGGGCAGAATGGAGAAGACCTCCGCCGCGGGAAAGGGCGTGTGCAGGAAGAAGCCAATCCTGTCCTGCCAACCCATCTCCCTCAGCTCATGGCCAAGCGGGATCAGGTGATAGTCCTGAATCCAGACCACGTCACCCCCGCGCAGCAGGGGAAACAGCCCGCGAGCGAAGCGGTGGTTGACGCGCCGATACCCGCGGTAGGCGTCATGCCGCAGCTGTACAAAATTGGGGAAGGCGTGCAGCAGCGGCCACAGTGTGCGGTTGGCAAAGGCGGAGTAGAAGAGATTGACCTCATCCGCCGTGAGGTTGAGGGAGCCGACGTTGATTGCGCCGCTGTTTGTCAGCGTCGGTTCGCCCGCCAGGCGTCTCTCTGTTGTTGCGCCGCTCCAGCCGAACCACAGGCCGCCGCGCTCTTCAAGCGCGGCGCGAACCGCGGAAACAAGGCCGCCCACAGGTTGGTTGCGTTTGTCCTCGCCCGACGTCGGCAGGGCAATATCGGGCAGACGGTTTGAGACGACAACAAGGCGGCCCACGTCCTGCATCGCCTTGCCCCCTACCTGTGTGCGGCGGGCAGCCGAATCACCCGCTGATACACATCGTTCCCCGTCACGCGCTTAACAATAGCCTTTCAGGGCGTGACGGGCAAACAACCTGCCGCGCGCCCCTGCCGCCGTGGCCGGACGGGCGAGCGACGCGCAAGGCCGAAGGGGCGCTCATGCTACACTTTTGCTCTGCGTTGTTCAGTCGCGCGGCTCACATGCCGCGCCGGTTACAGGGGGGCGTCATGCCGGAAAGCAAGTTTGCCGATGTTCAGGGGCTGCGGATGCACTATCTCGAATGGGGCGACCCCTCCAACCCGGACCTGCTGCTCGTTCACGGATGGACGGGGCTGGCCTCCTCCTGGAACTCGGTTGCGGAGGCCTTTCAGGATCGCTACCACATCATCGCCCCGGATAACCGCGGCCATGGACAGACGGACAAGCCCGTCACCGGCTATATGCTGCGCGACTTCGCGACGGACATCGCTGAGCTCATCAGCGTCCTGGGGCTGGAGAGGCCGGCCTATGTCGGCCACTCATGGGGCGGCAACATCGGCACCATCATGGCGTCCGATTACCCGGACGCGATCTGCTGCGCGTTCCTTGAGGACCCCGTGTACTGGAAGATGATCAACGTGCACGTGACGAGCCTGGCGCAGGCGATGGCGCGGCACAACAGGCCGGAGGCGGACATCCGCGCGGAGGCTCAGGCGCAGGGCATGTCACGGCAGGAGGCCGATGAGCTTGTCTACCGCCACCACCACTTCTCTCCGCACGCTGTCACGCGGCTGTTGACGGATAATCGCAACTGGGCCTTCCGGTGCGAGGAGCACATGCGCCGCATATCCGTCCCGACGCTCGTTCTCGTCGCGGACATTAACGCAGGCGGCTACATGCTCAGCGAGGAGTTGGCGTACTACCGGACGATTGCCTCCCCGGACCTGGACTTTCGTCTGTGGGAGGACGTGGGGCACAGCATGCACGCCGCCCGTCCGGAACAGTTCAACGCAGAGCTCAGCGAGTTCCTCTCCAACACGAGCTGCGGCGCTTGAGAACCCCCGCGCGGGTCTTGTCCCGCAGGGTTTCGCGCTCCCAATGCCGCGCCCCGGCTGAGCGGCGGCCATGAGCGAAGCTCCGCCGCAGCCCCTTGCCGCGAGAGAGCGGGCGCCGGTAAGCCGCCCTGCCCGTTTGCGCACATTCCGGGCGCTGGGCAACCCGGCGTTCCGACGCCTCTGGCTCGCGGGCTGGGTCTGGTACCTGAACCGCATGATGGAGATGGCCGTCCTGTCATGGCTGGTGCTGGAACTGACCGACTCTCCCTCACAGGTCGCGCTGGTCGGCGCGTTCAGAATGGCCCCGATGTTCCTGCTGGGACTGGCGGCCGGCAGCATCTCCGATCGCTTTCCCCGCAAACACGTCATGGTCTCGACACAGTGCGTGAATCTGACCGTGACGGCGGGAATGCTGGCGATTCTCCTCTTCGGCGATGTCGCGCCATGGCATGCGTTCCTCACCACATTCCTCATGGGCTCCGCCTGGGCAGTCGATTTCTCCGCCCGCCGCGCGTACTTTTCGGAGATCTTCCGCGGCGACGGCCTGACCAACGCGATCTCGCTTGACGTCGTTGCCCTCACCGGAAGCAGCGTCGCAGGGCCGCTCCTGGCCGGGACAATCATCGAGCTGGTCGGCTTCTCCGGCGCCTATGCGCTCATGATGGCGCTCTTCATCATCGGGGCCATCATGCTGCTGACCATTCCGGGGGCGCAGTCCCTCCGCTCCGGACAGGCGCCGGTTCTGCGGCAACTGGCGGAGGCCGTGACCACGCTCAGCGCAAATCGGATGCTTGTCGCCGCCCTGACAATCACCGTCAGCCTGAACTTCTTCGGCTTTCCGTTCCTGACGATGGTCCCGGTCATTGGCCGGGACATCCTGGGCGCGAACGCATTTCTGTACGGCGTTCTGGCCGCGGCGGCCGGGATCGGCTCATTGGCCGGCTCCATCGTCATCGCCTCACGGCGCATCCGCAATCATCAGAGCGTGTACTCGCTCGGCGCGGCGTCCATGCTCGCCGTGCTCGTGCTTTTCTCGCTCTCGCAGTGGTACGCCGTATCGCTTGCCCTGCTGATTGTGGCGGGGTTCGGCATGGCCGGTTTCGCAACCATGCAGCCGACCATCGCAATGCAGGCGGTGCAGCCGGAGATGCGCGGACGGGCGATGGGCGCAATCGCGCTGGGCATCGGCGCAAGCCCGCTCGGAATGCTCTTTGTCGGGTGGTTGGCGGAACAGATGGGCCCTCAGCAGGCGCTCGCGCTCCTGACGGGCACGGGCGTCATCGTCGTGATGCTGCTGCGGCTCTTCCTGCCGGAACTGCGGGGGCAGGGCCGCTAGCGCTCCGCCCCCCGCTCAAGCACGCCCTCACGCTCCAACAGATCCCGCTTGCGCTCCACACCAAGCGCGTATCCGCCCAGACTGCCGTCCGCCCGGACGACGCGATGGCACGGCACGACGACGGGAACGGGGTTGCGGGCGCATGCGTTCGCCACCGCCCGTGTGGCGGTCGGCTGGCCAATGGCCGTTGCGACTTCCGTGTAGGTTCGCGTCTCTCCCTGCGGTATTCTCCGCAGCGCCTCCCACACGCGGCGCTGAAAGGCGGTGCCCTGAACGTCCAGCGGCACGCTGTCCGCCGACTCCTGCGGCTGTCCGCCGACAATGCGCGCCACACGGCCGACCCACTCCTGCAGCGGGCCGTCATCCGGCGTGCGCGTTGCCCGCGGGAATTCCCGCTCCAGAGCGTTTTCGAGTGTTTGATCATCGTCCGCCAGGGCAATCCGACAGACGCCCTTCTCCGTCGCGGCCACCAGCAGCCGGCCCATGGAGCTATCGACAATCGCATAGGAGATCGACGCGCCCGCTCCGCCCTGCTTGTACTGTCCGGGCGTCATGCCCAGTCGCGCGTCCGATTTCTCATAGAGCCTGCTCGGAGAGCCGTACCCGCTCTCATACAGCGCGTCCGTCACCGCGTGTCCGTTGCGGACACCGCTCTTGAACCGCTGCAGACGTCGGGTGTCTGCGAACTGCCGCGGGGTGACGCCCAGCACGGTCACAAACGCGCGGCGCAGCGCGTGCCCCGTCACGCCAAGCTCCTGAGCAAGCGCGCCGGCAACAGGATGCTCATCGGCCGCGGCGTCCATCAGCGCGTGCGCCCGCGTGACGATATCGACGGCGCGGGCGTGCGGGCCGATACTGTCCGGATTGCAGCGCTTGCAGGCGCGGTATCCCGCCGCGCGCGCCTCCTCCCGCCCGTCAAAGAACTCGACGTTCTTGCGCAGGGGCCTCCGGCCGGGGCACGTGGTCCGGCAGTACACGCCCGTTGTGCGGACGCCAAACACAAAGGCGTCCTCATACTGCGCATCGTGGCGCAGAATGGCCTGCCACCGCTCATCCGCCGCCGTGTCCGACGCGCGGGGGTTGTCAAGACTGACGCTCATCTCCACCTCCTGCCTGTTGTGTCCCGGTCACAACATGGTCACAGGTTGACGCATGCGGCGTCTATCCGAATTTTGTCTGACGGCGGAACTCTGATGGCGTACGGCGTCAGGTCATGCCAGTCCGCGCGGAGAGTCGGAGCAGGGAAGGGCATCAGTATCGCTGCGCCTCCCTGAGCTCATCCAGGTACGTCATCGACGGCGTGGGGATAGCAGTTGGTGTCGACGTGGCGCGCGGGCCATACATGGACCGCGCTTCCTCCTGCACCCCCCGCGCCATGCAGGCGACGAACAGGATGGCGGCGATGGCCAGGATGACGATAGTGGCGATGAGATACGGACGCATATGACCTCCTATCTCTAGTCCGCGGGCTCAAAATAGCTAGTGGTGCGCTTCATGCTCGCAGCGGGCGTCTATCCGAATTTTGTCTGACGGCGGAACTCTGCCCTCTCGCCCGCAAATGCGGGAGCGTCACGTCAGGCTTTGGTAGTGATACATGGGGTCTGCGGGAGCGGCCCAGTCCGCGTAATAGTCTCGCAGATACGGCTCAAGGCTGCTCGCCAGGCTGCGCCGACGGGTCAACTCCTCCGGCTCCGGCGTGCTCAACTCCTCACGCACCGCGCGCAGGACATCCTCCGTGGGGATGGTGCGAAACTCGCGGTTGTCCAGGATCGTTTTGCCCCCGACGATGACCGTCTCCACGTCCGCCGCGCGGGCGCGGGCGACGAGAACGTCAAGCACATCGAGGTTTTCCGCGACGTAGGGAGAGGAGATGCGGTCCCAGTCCAGCAGGAGCATGTCCGCCCTCTTGCCGGGCTCAAGAGAACCGATCAGGCCCTCTCCAAAGGTGGTCTCGTACGCGCCGCCAAGCGTCGCCATATGCAGAGCCTGGTGGGAGGTGAGGTGCGGCTCCGCAAGGCCCGGCGGTCGGTGCAGGCGGACGGCGAGCGCCATTTCCTGAAACAGATCATCATCATCGTTGATGGACGTGCTGTCCGTGCCGATGGCCACGCGGACGTTCTGGCGATGCATCTCCAGCACGGGCGCGACGCCGCTGCGCAGACGCAGGTTTGAGCTTGGGTTGTGGCTGACACTGACGCCCGTTTCCGCCAGGAGGGCGATGTCATCACGCGTGAGCCAGACGCCATGCGCGAGCGATACCTTTGGCCCCAGAAACCCGATCTCATAGAGACGGCGGATGGGCGTTTGCCCATGCAGCCGCTCCGCGTACAGGCGTTGATAGAAGCTCTCCACCGCGTGCGTGTGAATGCCCACGTCCGCCCGCCGGGCCAGTTCCGCCATGCGGCCCAGGGTCTCCTCATCGGCCCAATGGTAGCTCTGCGGGCTGTACAGAACCCGCACCATATCCGTGGCATCGGCGGGATATTCCCGGATGAGGTCTGCGGTCATGGACAGATAGTCCTCGGTGGGGATGGTCGCTCCCTGGATCATGCCGCGCAGACTATCGGCAAGATCGCTTGGCATCCGCCGCAGCACGTCCTCATCATCGCCGTAGATCAGGTAGCACTGGTTCTTGAACGCCAGTGAGAACGCCACGCGCACGCCGGCGTCCCTGAACGCTCGCAGATTGGCCTGCGCCTCATCCCACACCATGCCCCGGACCGCGGCGGATTGGTTGAACATCACCGTTGTCACGCCGGAGCGGATCAGGTTCATGAGTGTGAGGGCCATCATGGCGTACGGCTCAACGGGCCGACGGCCCCAGGAGTGATTGATCCACGTTTCAAGCCCGCCGTCCGGCTGTCCAAGCAGCAGGCCCGACAACCCGCGCCCGTGATGGTGCGCGTTGACAAGGCCGGGCATCAGGAATTGGCGGCCGTTTCCGACGACCTCCGCGTCAGGAAAGCGAGCGCGCAGATCCGCGTAGTCCCCCGCGACGACGATTTCGCCGTCCGTCTGCGCCACCGCGCCATCCGTCAGAACAACGCTCTGCCCGCCGGGATCAGCCCGCGTGAGAACATATTTGCCGCGCGTGAGTGTGGTCGCCATCCGTCCTCCTCTGCCCGCGCCGTTCAGGGCGCGGCAGCCTCAACGATTCTGTGAACGCGCCCTGTGGAATCGGCTCAGCGCTCGCCGAACGTTCCGGTGAGCCGCAGGAAATCGTGGCGAGTGATGATTCCCACAAGGGTATCGCCCCGCACGACGGGGATCCGCTTGAGGCGCCGCTGATGCATGATGCGCACGACGTCTTCAATGTTGGCGTTCTCGGTGATGGTGGTCACGGGGGACGACATCACCTCTGAAACCCGCATGGTGGCAAGGAGTCCGGTCAGATGATCAATGTTCCCGGCATTGACCACCTTGCCGAAGAGCTCAAAGACCGTGCCCCTCATGCCGGGGTCATGAATTGGCAGCAGGAAAAAGTCGGAATGGCTCATGATGCCGACGAGCCGATCACGATCATTGAGCACCGGCAGGGCGCTGATGTTGTGGTCGAGCATGACGTTCGCGGCATCCACCACGGTGGCGTCTGCGCGCACCGTATGCACGGGGCTGGACATGATTTCAGCAGCATTCATTATTCGAACCTCGAGAACGCGGCGGCCATCGGGTCAATCATACCGAATTGCCCGGCTGTCCGCGCGCGCCGGCTACAAGGCGTTGCAGAAACAGCGCCACGTCAGCGGGCGCATCCAGTTGATACATTGCATCCGTCCCCCAGCCGCCCGGCCCAACATAGACCGAGATTCCATCTGCCCGATTCGCCGCTCTGAATGCGTCCTCGTCCGTCCTGTCATCCCCCAGGTAGATCGGCATATGCGCCTCGCCATCCCCGCGTCTGTCCAGGATTTCCATCAGGAAGCGCAGGGCCGCGCCCTTGTCCCGCGCGGACGCTGAGCGGATATCCAGCACCTTCTTGCCCTGCACAATGATCACCTGACCCCCGGCCACCGGCTCCGCAAGCGCCTCACGCGCGCGCGCCTCAACCTCAGGCTCAAGATCATCCGGGGTCAGGCGGTAGTGGATGCTGAGGCTGAGGCCTTTATCCTCCACAAACGCGCCGGGGATCGCGGCGATGGCCGATGCCAGGGAGCGCGCGATGTCCCGCATGGTCATGCGGGCGGCCGCCGCCGTCTCGTCCTCGGCTGAAAGCCCCGTCCCCTCAATCTCCATGCCGTGATTGCCGGAATAGACCGCCTCGGACAGTCCAACGCGGGCGCGCACGTCCACAAGCGCGCGGCCGCTGATCACCGCGACCTCAAACGCCGGCAGACTTGCGATCTCGCGCAGCGCTTCCGCGCACTCCGGAAGGATGCGGGCATCTTCAGGCCGCTCCACGATCGGCGCCAGCGTGCCGTCAAAATCACACGCGAGGAGCACCCGCCCGGATGCCCTGATTCGGGCATCGACCTCGTCCCAACACTCAAAGAG
>JAAXGS010000106.1 GCA_012271225.1 Dehalococcoidia bacterium
TTGGCGTGGTGCGCGGCGCGGTCCGCAAGCCCCACCGCATCAAGCAGCTCCTCCGCCCGCTCCCTCCGTTCCGTGCCGCTCACGCCGGCCAACAGCATGGGGAGTTCCACGTTCGCGCGCGCCGTCAGGTACGGCACAAGGTTGCGGCCGGTTTGCTGCCAGACAAAACCCACCTCCCGCAGTCTGTAGGCCTCCACGGCCCTGCCGCGCATGACCAGGAGGTCCTGCCCGCCAACGCGGATCGCGCCGGCGGAGGGCGTGTCATATCCGGCGAGGATGTTGAGCAGGGTGGATTTGCCGCTGCCGCTGGCGCCGACGAACGCGACGATCTCGCCGCGCGCCGCGCGAAAGTCCATGCCCCGCAGGGCGACAACCTCCAGGTCCTGCGCCTTGTAGATCTTGAACAGATCACGGCAGACGATGTGCAGTTCGTTTGGGGGTGTGTCGTAGGTCATCGGCAAATGCGCGGCTCAGTTTTCGCCGATTCGCAGGGTTTGTCCAAGGCCCAGAGTATTGTACATGCGCACGACGAATCCCGTCGCGATAATGAAAACGGCGGCCATCAGGCCGTACACCAGGCCGATTGAGGAAAGGCTTGTCTCAATGATGTAGGGCGGCAGGACGGCAACTCCGTCCTGCGTCCTATCCAGGAAAGGCATCAGCAGCGCGCCTGTTCGCTGTCCAAGCAGATAGCCGCCGCCGATGCCAATGCCCACCACCAGCATGTGCTCAAACCAGACAACGGCGCGAATCTGCGGGATGCTCAACCCCAAAGTCCTCAACAGGGCGAACTGTCTGCCCCGCTCCCCAACCGTGAGGATGGAGTGCGCCACAAAGCACGTCCCGCCAAGAAAGAGCACTGCTCCGTATGCGGCAAGCAGCAGAGCGCCCCAGCCCGCCGCCACCAGCGGGTCCGCGCGTGAGGTCGCCAGCAGAGCCTCCTGATCGATCACCTGCCCGCTGCCGACCGCAAGCTCAATCTCTCCAAGCGTGGCTGCGCGGGCTTCGTCGCTGCTGCCGGGCTCCAGCCGATACCAGACCTCATTGGGCTGGACCTCCGCGCCCAGTCCCACAAGGTTCTGATGCCGCCGCAGGCCCTCCAACTCCGTGATGATGAAACCGGCGCCCTCCGTTGGATTCATCGTTGGAAAGAAGTCGACCACGCCGACGATGCGCCCCGACACGCGCGCGTTGCCGGAGCCAATGGCGATCGCATCGCCGACGCGTTGGTTCGCCGCCCGCAGAATGCCTGGGCTGACCAGGAAGGGCAGTTCATACGTCTGAGGCCCGGCGTAGAATCCCCGCTGCACAAAGGCAGTTGTCGCGCCCCAACTGAACAGCAATGAAGAGCCGCCCTCCCGCCCTGCGCCGTCGAGCGCCTGCAGGGAATCCGTGCGGGTGAGCGGGCCAATCTGAATCACCGCCAGGTCATCCGCCGTGGCGAATCGACGCACGGAGACGGGAGCGGAGCCCTCCGCCGCCGCCCGCGTCATAATCTCATCCACGTGGAACGCGCCGGCGCTCATGCCCTCGGACCGGGAGCGCTGAATGATCTGCACGGAGATGAGGGTGAAGGGCGGCGCGGGCTGCAGTGTTGGCACGGCGCGGCGGAAGAAGAAACGGCGCACCGGCTCCAGCGGGGCCTCCAGATACGTCCAGTCCTCGATGTCCAGAGAGCCGAGAAAGACGGTGAAGTAGCGGCCGTTGCCGTCCTCCACAAGGGCGCCCAGCAGCGAGAGGGGATCCGGCCCTCCTTCACTGCGAACCCACACGCCAAGATGACGCGCGTCATCGGGCAGGCGGATGCCCCAGGACGTCTCCGTTCCGTCGTCATCGAGAAGGTTGAGCATGTACCCCAGCGACTCATCCGCAAAGTCGTCGCGCCACCACGCCACCTCCGCCAGGGTCTCCGGATCAACGGCCAGCACCTCAAAGCGGTCCGTCGTCAGCGCCGTTGAAAAAAAACTCCCCGCCGCCCGCAGGATCTGCGCGGCGGCCGCCACGCCGTCCGGTGATTCTGCCAGGGCCTGCATGTCCACGCTTGGCCCGCTGTTCCGCGCGATGTCCGCGTTGGTAACGCGCACGTGCGCCCCCGCCTCATAGCGCGCCCTCTCCTGATAGCTGCGATCAAGCGTGCCGCCAAAGCTGGCGGCAAACGCGCCAAGCCCGGCGGCAAGCACAAGAAGGAGCACCAGCCGGGTGACCGATAGCGGGTTGCGCCCCACCTGCCAGAGACCCAGGGCGAGCCAGGTGGGCGAGACGGGCGCGGCAATGCGTGCGACGATTGCGCCAATCACCGGCAGGATCCGTAGCAAGAGCAGCCCGGCGGAGACGAGAAACAGTGTGGGAATGAGGAGAAGGAAGAGGTCCGCCCCCTGCTGTCCTGATAGCGCGTCCGCCACCAGGGAGCCCTGCTGCCCCAGCTGCCAGAGAAACAGGAGCGCCGCTCCCGCCAGCGCCACGTCCAGGTAATAGCGCTGAATGAAGCCGGCCTGAACCGGACGGACGGCTAGCCGACGCTCCTCCAGCAGGTTGCGCCGCACAAGACGCAGGACGGGAATGAGCAACACGGCCAGGGCAAGCACGCCGCCCACAAAGGCGAGCGCAAACGCCGTGGGCGTAAGGGTCACGCGCAGCGGGCCGCCGTCGCCAAGCGCCGAGAAGACCGGCAGCAGCCCGATTCCCGCCACAAGCGCCGCGGCGATGAACGGCCCGGCCAGGATGGCGCCGACGGTCACCAGCATCCCCTGCGCGGCGTAAATCTGCATAACCTGCGGCGTTCGCGCGCCACGGCTCCGCAGCAGCGCGGCATCCGTCCGCTGCCTCTCCGTCACAAGTCCGGCCAGGAAAACGATGGCGTAGAGCACCATCGCCGTCACCAGAAAGAGCATGATGGCGATGGGCGCCTCAATGAATCGGATGCGCGTGTCGTAGGTGCTGAGAAGAGTGTCCAGCTCCGTGCTCTGGCGATATCCGCTGATCGATCCGCCAAGCGCCGCGCCAAGCCCGGTGATGGCATCGTTGAGCCGCTCCGCGTCCGCGGCGCGAATCTCGGCGGCGTGTGTTCGATAGCGCGAGTAGTAGGAGCCGTCCGCCTTGAGGAACAACTCTCCCACCGTATCAACCAGCGTGGATTCAGCGACGATGACCGGAAGCGTGTTCAGCAGCGTGGGCTCCCTGATCATGCGTTCAAGAGGCGCCGCGTCCCAGACGTAGTCGGTGGCGTTCCGGGGCTCCGCAAATCCAGTCAGCACCACGTTCACGCGCTGTGTTTGGTCCTCCCAGAACGGCACGAATATCAGCGTGTCGCCGATTGAGAGTCCCAGATACTCCGCTCCCTGCCGCATCGCCGCGGCCTCAATCGTCACGATGCCGTCGGCGGACTCCACAGCGCCCGGCTCCGGCATTCGTCCCTGTATCGTCAGGAGCTCGTCAACGGGATCAAGGGCGTGAAGCGTCGCGCGCGGTGTTGTCTCGAGGTTCGGCTCCGCGGACTCGTCCGGCGGGACGAGGAACGTGGATGACCGGGCCAGCGTGACCTCCCGCTCCGCAAGCCCCTCGAACGCGGCTATAACGCGTGAGTGAACGCGGCCGGTGGCGGCCTCATAGACGTTACGCTCCAGGCCGGCGGTCCTGAAATTGACCTCCAGATCAAGCGAGTGCGGCGCGGCGTTGCGCACCGCGTGCTGCAGACCAAGATCACGCAGCGCCTGCGTATAGATGACAATGCTCGCCATCGTCGCGGCGGCCACAGTGGAGCCAATCAGGACGGGAAGCAACAGCGGCGCATACGTCCACAGCCGCCGAACAACCAGGGGGAGCAGGCGCAATCCCACGTTATGCCTCCATTCCGCGCAGAACCCACGCCACGCGCTGGGACACGTACGCGCGCCAGAGGGCGACGGCCAGGCCCAGGCCCGCCAGACACATCAGCCCGATGACGATTCCGGCGATGCGCCAATCCGGAGACAGGATGAGGCTGGGGACGGGCTCAGTCCCCACGAGTCCCTGAAAGCGCGGCACGAGGACCCGGCTGAGATACAGGCCAAGGACGACCGAACCGGCCACGGCGGGAATGACGATGGCCACATACTCGACGACAAAGTTCATGAGCGCGGCTCTGCGCGGCATCCCCAGCGCGCGCAGAACGGCCATCTCGCCCGCGCGATTGGACGCGGCTCCGGCCGCGTGCGCGGCCACCCCAATGGCAAGCGCGCCAACGCCCGCGACGAGCGCAAGCAGCGTCATGCCCCGCCAACCTGCGGATGACAGGGCGCTGCGCTGAGTCCGGGCTTGCAGCTCAACCCTGTCCGTCACCTCGCCGGAGAGACGCCCATCGGCGGCGATGGCGTCCAAAACCGCCGCGCGGCGATCCGGATCATCCGGCAGGGAAACAAAGACGCGGTTTGGCCACACTTTTTGACGGACACTGACGGCGTTGACGTGGTTGATGAGCGATTGCCCGTTGGCGATCAGGAAGCCGGCGGATCCGGGTTCGATTGTGGGGAAACCGGAGATTGTGCCCACGATTCTGATAGGCGCCAGACGGTCTGAGATATGCACCGCCGCAGGGCTTCCCGTCTCCCAGCCGCGGACCCGCAACAGATCGTCTGACGCCAGCACCGGAATGGCCGACGCGCCGGGCGTGAGGTAGATGCCGCGGATACCGTCACGGGTATCGCGCCCCCACTCAAACCGCAGCGTCCCTCGACGCTCCGGCCCGGACGATCCTGTGGAAATGACATCGCGCCGCTCCCCCGTGAGCAGGACCGGCAGCCAATCGGTCGTCCGTGAGAAGTCCTCGATGACTGTTCTCTGCCCAGCGCCGTCCGTGGCGGTCAGGTCATCCAGCTCAAGGGAGCCGGGCGTTCCGCTGGGGCCCTCGACGGGCTCATAGATCATGATGCCCGTCAGGGTGTGCGGGCCGGGAGGGGGCGGCCTGTCTCCGCGCGCCAGGCGCGTCTCGAGAAATCGCCACTCCGCAAAATCCAGAGCGCCCAGGCTGTAGGTGTCCGGACGCCCCAGCCCATCGACAAGCTGCAGCCACAGGAACCGGTTGCCCTGCGCCCGCTGCGGCTTCACCCAGAGGCCAAGCGACTCAGTGCCGTTGGGAATGACGCGGGGATTCCCGGGGGCTGCGTCGATCAGGGAGAGCTCCACCAGACGCTCACTCATCGGAACGTCCGCGAAGTCGTCCCGAAACTCCAGCAGCCCGCCGATTGACGACGGATCGATTCCCAGAATTGGAACCAGCGTGCCAACCTGTATCGAGCCGATCCCGGCCATGCCGGCGTAGGCGGCGGATGCGTCCTCCACGCCGTCTATCGCGTGAAACGCGGCATTTGTATCCGCGATTGACATGCCGGAGTAGCCCTCATAGCGGTCTATGCGGGCATCGACGCCCGCCTGAAAGGTGGCCTGGTCCGCCGCGGCGCGGTCGAGCGTTCCCCCAAAC
>JAAXGS010000107.1 GCA_012271225.1 Dehalococcoidia bacterium
TCTCCGCGCCAGGGGTACTGCGCGCCCGCGCTCTCCAGCAGCGGGAAATCCGAGCCCGGATGGAAAACCGCCACGCCCGCCGCGGTGCCCACCCAGAGGTTCCCCTTGCGATCCAGCAGCAGTTCATTGACGCGGTTGTCCGGCAGCGGCGTCGATTCCGCCGTGTACACCATCCAGAGTTGGTCATTGACCAGTCCGTTGAGTCCCCCGTCAGTGCCCACCCAGAACCGGCCGGTTGCCCTGTCCTCCACAAGGGCGCGCACATTGTCATCGGAGAGGCCGCCGTTGGCGCGATTGTGCTTCGTCCAGCGCTGCCCGTCGTAGATGGCGACGCCGTCGCCGATTGTCCCGAACCACATGCGGCCCTGACTGTCCACCCGTGACGCGAGAACCAGATCCGTTCTGATGTCGGCGTTCTCTGTGCGGAGGCTGTTCCACACGCCGTTGTCCAGGATGTTGATGCCCTGCCAATGCGTCAGCCACACGCGGCCACGGGCGTCCTCCGTGACAACGCTGATGATGTTGGTATTGAGTCCGTCATTACGGCTGTACAGCGTCCATTGACCGTCCTCGAGCACTGCGGCGCCAAGCCCCGTGGCGTACCACACGCGGCCCTGACTGTCGTAGTAGACGTTGAAGAGGGAATTGCTTGGCAGCCGCTGCTCCCCGTCCGCGTCTCCAAAACGGTTATAGGTGATCCATTCGCCGTGAGAGTAGACCGATCCGCCGCTGAGCGTGGAGATCCAGATGCGGCCGTGCCTGTCCTCCGCGAGTCCGTTGACGTAGCGGTAGACGAGGTCGCTGTTGTCCGGAATGAAGGTCTCCCACGCCCTGCCGTCAAACTTGCTGAGGCCCAGGGACGTCCCCACCCAGATGTTGCCGTCCGTGTCCTCCAGCAGCGCGTAGACATCGTCCGCGGCCAGGCCGGTCTCGGTCGGGAACAGGTATTCCCACGTCTCATCCTTGTACTGCGTGACCGCGCCGCCGTAGGTGACAATCCACAGCACGCCGTCATCATCGATGTGCAGATCCTCGATGAAGTGATGAGACAGCTTGTTGTTGATGACCGGCATCGGATCGGAGAACACGGCCCCGTCGAAGCTGACCAGACCGGCCTCCGTGCCGATCCAGATCAGTTCCGGTTGGGTGACCGGGTCATCGCCGGGGGCCTGCACAGCGAATGCGGTGACGAAGTTCGATGCCAGACCGTCCTGCGTGGTGTACTGCGTCTCCCGCCACTCACCGTCCGCGCCCACGATGTTCACGCCGCCGCCGTACGTGCCGATATACAGATCACCCGCGCCGTTCTCCAGAAAGACGCGAACCTCATTCACGGCAAGCGGGCTGTTCTCCGCGGTGTAGACCGTCCAGTCGCCGTTGGCGTCATAGACGCCGATGCCCTCCTTTGTGCCAACCCACACGTTCCCGGACTGATCCTGATAGAACGTCCACGCGTGATCGTCCGGCAGGCCATCGTTCGCTCGCCAGGATGTCCACTCGCCGTCGGCCAGCATTCGGACGCCCTCGCCCCATGTGCCAATCCAGACGCGGTCCTGCGCGTCCCGGTAGAGCGCCGAGACGAACACGCCGTCCAGGCCGCCCCCGTCTGTCCCGTGATCCTCGAGGCGGGACCATTGCCCCTCCCGGAAAACGACGATCCCCTCAATCGTGCCAACCCAAACGGAGCCGTCCGGGTGGTGAACAAAGGACGTTGTTCGATCGGTGACGGCGCTGTTGGACTCGTTGTAGGTGATCAGCGCGCCGTCGTCATACATCGATGCGCCGTTCTCGAACGAGGCGAACCACATGCGCCCCCGCGCGTCCTCATAGATCTCCGTGAGGTGCCAACTGGCCATGCTGGTGTTCGCGACGGTGTACACGGTCCACAGACCCCGATTGGCCGCGGCGTCGTCATCCACAGGTGTGCTGCCGGACACTCCCACGAGAATGAGCAGTGTGAGGCTTGCCAGCATCAGGCTGCGTGCGGCGTTCAACCCTGTTCCTCCCCACCGGCGTCCCGTCCCGCAGTTGTGTCTATCTCCGCTGCGGATTCAGGGGCCGGATATACCAAACTCCAGTGTAGCGCGGAAAGGCGGGAATGGCGCGGGCGGCGCGGTCAAATGACGCGCGCGCGGCTTGCGTGGTACGATACGGTGCGCGTGGCGATGCGCCAACGGCGGCGCGCAGCATCACGGGTGGGGAACGCAGCGCCGCCGCGCGCAAGGGGGGTGCCAATTGGCGGATGAGGTTCTGGGCGTGTCCGTCGGGCGCGTGGTGACGTTCACAAAGCAGATCACCGCGCGTGACGTGGAGCTCTTTGCGGAGGCGTCCGGAGATGATCAGCCCCTGCACCTTGATGATGCCACCGCGAAACGATCGCGCTTTGGGCAGCGCGTCGCGCACGGCATCCTGACCGCGGGCGTTATCTCCGCCGCCATCGGCACGCGCCTCGTGCCGGACGGAATCGCGATCTATCTTGGGCAGACGCTGCAGTTTCAGAGGCCCGTCATGCCCGGCGACACCATCACCGCAACCCTGGAGGTGACCGCGCTGGACACGGAGCGGCGCCGCGCAACCCTTTCAACAACGTGCGCAAACCAGAATCAGGAGACGGTCCTGACCGGCGAGGCGCAGGTGCTGCTGGATGCTCTGCGTGACGACTAACCGGATGACAGGCAGGAGACCGGGCGGACGCTCTGCGTTGTCAGAGCGGCGCGCCCCGGTTCAGGAGGCGAGACCACGTGTTTGTTCTTGATAACGGAAACCGAATCATCGTCCCCCGCACGGAGATGACCTACCCCGGGCACAACATACGGATGCATGAGAACGCGGCGACCGCGCCCGTCGACCACGTTATGGCAGACCTTGAGGACGCCTGTCCCTATGAGTTCAAGGGGGAAAAATCCCGACAGACCATCACGGACGCCTTCAACACCCTGGACTACGGCGGCAAGGTCGTCACGTTCCGGCCAAACAACATCCACTCGCGGTTCTTTCTGGGGGACGTGGAGACGATCATGCGCGGCGCGGTGGACAAGTTCCACGGCATCATCCTGCCCAAGGTCACCGGGCCGGAGGACGTGATCTATGTCTCACGCCTGCTGGACGCCCTTGAGTTGGAGGCGGGATGGACGACGACGGTTCGAATTGAGACGCTCATTGAAACGCCGGAGGCAATGGTCAACGTCAGCCAAATCGCCACGTCATCGCCGCGCATGGCCGGCCTGATATTCGGCATCGCGGACTTCGCGGCCGTCATGGGCGTGGTCGACGTTGTGCAGGATCAGAACCGCAACTTTCACTACGCCAAGCAGCATATGGCCGTGGCGGCAAAGGCGGCCGGCCTGCACGCCATCGATAACGTCTTCTTCACCCTTGTCCGCCGCGACACGTCGGAGGAAGAGGGGGCAAAGATCAACGATGCCCTTCTGCGGAAGAACGTGGAGGCGGCCAACCTCGGCATGGACGGCACCTGGATTATCCACCCGCAGCAGGCCGCGATGGCCAACATGGCCTACACGCCGAGTGATTCCCTGATCGAATACGCCTCACGCCTGATCGATACCTACCATGAGCGCGGCGGGGGCGCATTTGTCTTTGAGGAGACGGGCGAGTTCGTCGATGAAGCGACGGCAAAGGGCTACCTGGTCCTGCTGGCCAAGGCGGCGCAAGCCGGAAAAGTCCAGGCTGACTGGCTGGCGCAACACGCCGCCCGCCACGCGGAAATCACCGGGTATGACGTTCTTCGGCAAGCGGGCCGACACGTCGCCTGACGCGCGGGGCGTTCGAAGGCGCTATGCCTGATCCGATTATTGAGCCGCAGGACGCCATCGCGGCGGAGGTGCGGCGG
Source organism: Dehalococcoidia bacterium (assembly GCA_012271225.1). Taxonomy (GTDB): domain Bacteria; phylum Chloroflexota; class Dehalococcoidia; order UBA6926; family UBA6926; genus VXMO01. The sequence goes on from JAAXGS010000107.1 coordinate 3,851, forward strand.
TGGGTTGACCGGGAGGTTGTGCCCGTCGTCGATGAGTTAGAGCACACCAATACTTTCCCGGAGAACCTCGTCATCGGGATGCGGGAGCTCGGTCTCTTTGAACTGATGGTCCCGCAGGAGCACGGCGGCATTGGCGCCACATACGTCAGCTACTCCGGGGTCGTGGAGGAACTCGCCCGCGGGTGGATGAGCCTTGGCGGGATTCTGAACACGCACGTCATCATCACCCACATGGTCGCCACCTTTGGGACGGAGGATCAGAAGCGGCGCTATCTGCCGCAGCTGGCCACGGCGGAGCGGCGGGGGGCGCTGACGATCACGGAGCCGAACGCGGGGTCCGATGTGCAGGCGATTCAGAGCGTGGCGGCGCGCGACGCGGACGACTATGTGGTGAACGGCTCCAAACTCTTTGTGAGCAACGGGCGGCGCGGCGGGCTTTTTGCGATGGCGGTCAAGACGGACCCACGCGCTGACCCGCGCTATCGCGGCATCTCCTGCCTGCTGGTGCAGCCGGACTACCCCGGCTTCATCGTCACGCGGGAGATCGAAAAGCTGGGTTACAAGGGTATTGAGGCCTGTGAGCTGGCGATGGATGATCTGCGGGTTCCCGCAGGCAATCTTCTGGGCGGCGAGGAGGGTCAGGGGTTCTTTCAGATACTCAGCGGCGTGGAGGTTGGCCGGGTCAACACAGCGGCGCGGGCGGTTGGCGTCGCGCGCGCCGCCTTTGAGGCCGCCGCCGCCTATGCGCAGCAACGGCAGGCCTTTGGCAAGCCCATTGGCGAGCATCAGGCGATACAGCTTAAGCTTGCGGACATGTACACCAATATCACGGCGGCGCGCCTGCTTGCGCGGTGGGCCGCCGGCGTCAAGGATCAGGGGGGCAGGGCCGATACGGAGGTGGGCATGGCCAAGCTGTTTGCGACGGAGGTCGCGACGCAGGCCACGCTGGAGTCCATGCGCATTCACGGAGGCATCGGCTACACAAAGGAGATGCCCGTTGAGCGGTTCTTCCGTGACGCGCCGGGTATGATGATCTATGAGGGAACCAATGAGATTCAGCGGACAATCATTGCGCGCAGCGTGCTGCAGCGCTACGCGGTGAACTGATCAGGAGACGGCGATGCAATTCGGGCGGTATCTTGAGGAATTCACGGAGGGCGATGTCTACAGGCATTGGCCCGGCAGAACCATCACGCAGGCTGACGATATCCAGTTCTGCATGCTCACCATGAACCATCATCCACTGCACATTGACGAGGAATTCGGCCGTCAGAGCCAGTTTGGGCAGAACGTGGTCGTGGGCAACCTGGTTGTGGACATCGCCTTTGGTCTCAGCGTCTCGGACGTCTCCGGCCGCGCGATCGCCAATCTGGGCATGGATGAGATCAGATTCCACAAGCCGACGTTTCACGGCGATACGATCTATGCGGAGACCGAGGTGCTGGCCGTGCGGCCAAGCGACACCCGTCCGGACAGGGGCATCGTCACAGTGGAGACCCGCGCGACGAACCAGCGCAGTGAGACGGTGATGACATTCAAGCGCAGCGTGCTCATTCCAAGAGCGCCGGCGGACGGTCAGGAATCAGGGGCGTAATCATGGCGACAACCTCGTCTGAGGCGGACATCCGGGCGGCGCACGCCGCCTGGCAGGAAAAGATGGCGGGCGCGCGGGAGCGCAAACCGTCATTCCACACGGACTCCATTGGGGACATTGAACGGGCGTACGGCCCGGACAGCGTGACGGAGCTGGACTATCTCCGGGACATCGGCTTTCCGGGCGATTACCCGTTCACGCGCGGCGTTCAGCCCACGATGTACCGCGGCCGGTTGTGGACCATGCGGCAGTACGCCGGATTCGGCACGCCGGCGGAGACGAATGAGCGGTTCCGCTATCTGCTTGAGCAGGGGCAATCCGGGCTCTCCGTGGCCTTTGACCTGCCGACGCAGCTGGGATACGACTCCGATGACCGCCGCTCCCTTGGCGAGGTTGGCAAGGTGGGTGTGGCCATCGACTCCCTGCGGGACATGGAGACAACCTTCCGTGATATTCCGCTGGACAAGGTCAGCACATCCATGACCATCAACGCCCCGGCGGCGGTGATGGTCGCCATGTACGTTGCGGTTGGGGAGCAGCAGGGCCACGCGCCGTCGGCGCTGACGGGCACGGCGCAGAATGACGTTCTCAAGGAGTACATCGCGCGGGGCACGTACATCTATCCGCCGGAGCCGTCGCTGCGGCTGGCCGCGGACCTGGTTGGCTACTGCGCGCGGGAGATGCCGCGCTTCAACAGCATCTCCATTAGCGGCTATCACATGCGTGACGCGGGGAGCACCGCATCGCAGGAGATCGCCTTCACGTTTGCCAACGCCATCGCCTATGGGGAGGCCTTCACGCAGCGGGGCGTGGACGCGGATTCCTGGGGGCCTCGCGTGTCCTGGATTTTCAACACACACAACAACTTCCTGGAGGAGGTCGCCAAGTACCGCGCGCTGCGGCGCATGTGGGCGCGGATCATGCGGGAGCGCTTTGGCGCGCAGGATCCCCGCTCCTGGATGCTGCGCACACACTCGCAGACGGGCGGCTCCACGCTGACGGCGCAACAGCCGCAGAACAACATCGTCCGCGCGGCCTATCAGGCCATGGCGGCCATCCTGGGCGGCGTCCAGAGCCTGGCGCTGTCCTGCTATGACGAGGCTCTGGGCATCCCAACGGATGAGGCGCAGCGCGTGGCCCTGCGCACCCAGCAGATCCTCGCGCATGAGACCGGAGTCGCGGACACCGTGGACCCCCTCGCCGGGTCGTACTACGTTGAGTGGCTGACAAACAGTCTGGAGCAGAAGGCGTGGGAGTATCTGCGTCAAATAGAGGACATGGGCGGCGCGGTCACGGCAATTCAGAACGGCGTCATCCAAAAGGAGATCGCGCAGGCCTCCTATGAGGCGCAGCAGTCCATCGAAAACGGCGAGCAGGTGCTTGTGGGCGTCAACTCATTCACGGACGGCAATGAGGATCAGTCCCTGCAGGTCTTCCGCGTCGATAGCCGCGTGGTGGAGGAGCAGCGGCTCTCCCTGGAGCGGGCGCGCGCCGAGCGAAGCGCGGAGGAGGTTGTGAATGCGCTTGCTGCTTTGCGCGACGCGGCCCGCGGCGATGCCGACCTCATGCCGCCCATTCTCGCGGCCGTGCGCGCCTACGCCACCACGGGCGAGATCTGCGGGGCGCTCCGCGATGTCTTTGGGGAATACACCCCGCCGGTGGAGGTGTGACTCGCTTTCATTTCAAACTCAAATACTCAACGCGAACACAACCGCGCCCCGGCATCTCCGCCGGGGCAAGAGAGATGACGGAACGAAGACAGAGGAACAGGGGGCAGGACGATGGCAGGATTGTTGGACGGGAAGGTGGCGCTGGTCACGGGGGGGTCCCGGGGGATCGGCCGGGCGACGGCGATTGAGTTGGCCGCGCACGGCGCGACCGTTGCGGTGAACTACAACGCGAACGCCGAGGCGGCGAACGCGGTTGTCGGCGAGATTCAGTCCGCGAACGGCAAAGCTGGCGCCTATCAGTTCGATATCTCGGACCGGGACGCCATGTCCGCGCAGATTGACCAGGTGGTGGCGGACCATGGGCCCATCACGGTTCTGATCAATAACGCGGGAGCGACGGCGGACCGCACACTCAGAAACATGTCTTATGAGGAGTGGGACCGGGTGATCGAGGTCAATCTGAGCGGCACCTTCAACGTCACCAAGAAGGTGTGGGGCATCATGAGCGAGGCCGGCGGCGGCCATATCGTGAACATCAGCTCCATCGTTGGAGAGGCGGGCCGGCTGGGCCTGATCAACTACTCGACCGCCAAGGCGGGATTGCTGGGCTTCACCAAGACGGCGGCGCGGGAGGGCGCGCGCTTTAACATTCAGGTGAACGCCGTCGCGCCCGGCTTCATCGATACGGACATGATCTCCGGCCTGACCCCGGAGATGAAGGAGAACCTCAAGAAGGAGGCCGTGCTGGGCCGCCTTGGCGAGGTGGAGGAAATCGCGCGGGTCGTCCGATTCATCGTCAGCGAGGCGAGCTATATGACCGGCGCGACGATTGACGTGAACGGCGGGATGTATTATCGCTAGGGCACAGAGCGCCAGGAATAATCCGGGGGTGGGACAATGACCGATGCAGTGATCGTAAGCGCAGTGCGGACGGCCGTCGGGACAATGGGCGGCGGGCTTTCAACGCTGCCCGCGCCGAAACTTGGGGCAATCACCATTGAGGAGGCCGTCAACCGCTCCGGCGTGCCGGAGGAGATCATGCCGGATGAGGTTCTGATGGGCAATGTGATTCAGGCCGGACTGGGCCAGAATCCGGCCCGCCAATCCTCCATTCAGGGCGGACTGCCCGTCACCGTGCCCGCAACGACGATCAACAAGGTCTGCGGCTCCGGCCTCAAGACCGTCATCCTCGCGTCCCAGGCCATTCGCGCCGGGGATGCGCAGTATGTGATTGCGGGCGGCATGGAGAACATGAGCCAGGGCCCATACCTGGCGCAGAACGGCCGGTACGGCTACCGACTCGGCAACGCCGAGCTTGTCGATGCCACCGTGCATGACGGCCTGTGGTGCGCCATGGAGGACTGCCACATGGGCATCACGGCGGAGAACGTCGCCGCGGAGTTCGGCGTCACCCGGGAGGATCAGGACGCATTCTCCGCGGAATCGCAACGCCGGGCGGGCGCGGCGATGGAGAGCGGACGATTCCAGGATGAGATTGTGGGCGTCAGCATTCCGCAGCGGCGCGGAGACCCCGTAGTGCTTGACACGGATGAATACCCGCGTCCGGACTCCACCGCAGAGACGCTGGGCCGCCTGCGCCCGGCCTTCACCGGCGAGGGCACGGTGACGGCGGGGAACGCCTCCGGCATCAACGACGGCGCAGCGACAACGGTGGTCGTCTCAGAGGATTTCGCGCGGGAACACTCGCTCAAGCCCCTGGCGCGCGTTCGCGGCTATGCCTCCGCGGGCGTTGAGCCGCGCATCATGGGTATCGGCCCCATCGGCGCCATGCAGAAGGCGGTTCGCAACGCCGGGCTGACCATTCAGGACATGGACCTGATTGAACTGAATGAGGCATTCGCGGCGCAGTCCGTGGCCGTTGTGCGTGAGCTTGAGTTGGATACGGAACGCGTGAACGTGAACGGCGGGGCAATTGCCATCGGCCACCCCATCGGCGCATCCGGCACGCGCATCCTTGTGACCCTGCTGCATGAGATGCAGCGGCGCGAGGCCCAGTTCGGCATGGCCGCGCTGTGCATCGGCGGCGGACAGGGGATCGCGCTGGTTGTTGAGGCCGCCTAGACCGACGGGACGACGCGGACGTTATCGGCCGCGCGTGAGGCGGGCGGCCCAGCCGCATGCGGCATCACCGTAACGCGAAGGCGTTGCCGCGCCTGGCGAGGGCACTTGCGCGATTGAACGTGCATTGCGTATACTGCGCGTGTTAGCACTCTCAGGGCGGGACTGCTAATTCTGCAGGGAAACAACAACAGCAGGAGGGACAAAGACAGGATGACACGCACGTTTCAGCCGTTGGGGGATCGAATCGTGATCAGGCCCATCGAGCAGGAGGAGGTCTCCCGGGGCGGGCTGGTTCTGCCGGACACGGCGAAGGAACGCCCACAGGAGGGCGAGGTGATTGCGACGGGCCCCGGACGAATGACGGATGAGGGCAGCAGGATACCCATGGAACTCAGCGTCGGCGACAAGGTCCTGTACGCGAAGTACGCGGGGACCGAGATCAAGGAGGACGATGAGGACTACCTGGTGCTGCGCGAGTCAGATATTTTGGCGCGGATTCACTAGCCGCAACCGCGATTCAGGCAGGATTCAACAGATCGGGAGGGATACTCAATGGCAAAGCAGCTCATATTTGGCGAGGATGCGCGGCGCTCCCTGCGCAACGGCGTTGACGCCGTCGCGGACGCCGTCAAGATCACGCTTGGCCCGCGGGGCCGCAACGTCGTGCTCGATAAGAAATTCGGGCCGCCGACCGTCAGTTCCGACGGCGTCTCCATCGCAAAGGAGATCGACCTGAAGGACCCGTTTGAGAACATGGGCGCGCAGCTCGTCAAGGAGGCGGCGTCCAAGACCAACGATATCGCCGGCGACGGCACGACAACCGCCACCGTGCTGGCGCAGTCCATCATCCATGAAGGCATGAAGAACGTGGCCGCCGGCGCCAACCCCATGGTGCTGCAGCGCGGCATCACCGCCGCGACCAACGCCGCAGTGCAGGAGCTCAGAAGCATGGCCATCCCCGTCTCCGGACGGGAGCAGATCGCGCAGGTGGCCTCAATCTCCGCGTCAGACACGGAGATCGGCAACCTCATCGCGGAGGTCATGGAGAAGGTGGGCAAG
>JAAXGS010000108.1 GCA_012271225.1 Dehalococcoidia bacterium
TTGCTGACGAGGATGTCGACGCCGCCGAACTCGGCGACGGTGGCGGCGACGAGGGCGGCGATGTCGTCGGGGGACGTGACGTCGGCGCGGAGGGGGAGGACGCGGCTGCCGGTGGCGTCCTCGATCTCGCGTGCGGCCTCGTGCAGCGGGCCTTCGCGTCGGGCGCAGACGGCGACGGCGGCGCCCTCTGCCGCAAGGCTCAGGGCTGCCTGCCTGCCAAGCCCGCGGCTGCCTCCCGTGACCAGCGCGACCTTGCCCTCGATTCCCAGGTCCATGCGGGCGCTCCTTTCTTGGGTTACTCCATGCCCTCCGCGGCGAGCGCGGCCAGGTGGCGCCAGACGCCGCCGACGGCCGCCTGCGCGCGCGTGCCGCTCACCAACTCACGGAAGTGGGGCAGCTCCGCCGTTGGGGGCTGCGCATGGCTCTCCGCAATCTGCGCGTCCGTGATGCGGGCGTGGCCGGGGCCCGCCGCAGCATAGGCGTACCAGTTCATGCGCGCCTGTTCCTCCAGGTGCGCCATGTTCATCACCGCGTCACCCGTGGAGGTTCCAACGCTCACCGCGCCATGCCCCTGCAGCATCAGCACGGTCGCATCGCCCAGGGATTCCGCCACGCCGACGCCGTCATCCTCGCTCAGGATCAACTTGCTGTGCGGGTAGACGGGGACGGGTTGCTCCACAAGCTCCATGCCCTCTCTGCACATCGGCACAAGGGTGACGCCCAGAACGCTCATGACGATGGCAAAGCGCGGGTGCACGTGGACGATGGACTGCACATCCGGCCGCGCGCGGTAGATGCAGGAGTGGATCTTGACCTCAAAGCACTGGGTGATGCCGGGCGGGCCGCCGATCTTGAAGCCGTCCAGGTCGCACACAACCATGCCCTCCGGCTCCGCGCGGGCAAGCGCGTCGATGGCGTAGCCGCGCCCCTTAACGACAAAGGTCTCCGGGTTGTCCGGCACGCGCATGCTGACGTGTCCCAGAGAGCCGAGCACGCCGGCGGCAAGGCCGATCTCTGGCAGCACGCGATTGGCAATCGCCACCTCACGCCTGACGCTTTCCAACTGTGGTTCCGCCGTCATGGCCAATCTCCCCTTCCCCTGTCCTGCTTGGTTGAACTGAGAACCCTCCACTTAAGTCGATCGATCGTAGGGTCACACAGGCGCGCGCGTAAAGGGAACGCCAGCGCAGGCGTAGGGAACGGCGTCGGGCGGGGCGCTGCGGCCGCTCCTATTGCGTGACGCGCGTCAGGAACGGGCGGATGCCTCATCCAGGGCGGCAATGTCGGCGTCGTGGAGTTCCCAGCCGAGCGCGCCGGCGTTCTCGCGCGCCTGCGCCGCGTTCTTGGCCCCGGGTATCGGCACAGTTCCCTTCTGAATCAGCCACCGGAGCGCGATCTGGGCGGGCGCGCGGTCATCATAGCGCGGGGCAATCTCCCGCAGCGCCGCCACAATCGGCTGCGCCTGAACGACCTTCTTGCGCAGCCGCCAGCCTCGATACCCGCCCGGCCGACCCCCCGGCGTGTACTTGCCGGTCAGCAGTCCCTCCGCGAGAGGACTGTACGCGATGACCGTCACGCCCATTTCCCGGCACGTTTGCAGCAGTCCCTCATGCTCAATATGGCGGTCCAGCAGGCTGTAGGGCAGTTGATTGGAGACGAGAGGAATGCTCGCCCGCGATAGCAGCTCATGCGCCCGGAGCATGAGGTCCGCGTCGAAGTTGGAGACGCCGACGGCGCTCATCAACCCCTCCGCGTGCGCCTCAATGAGCCCTCTGATCCATTGACGGAGACGCAGGCGGGCCGGCGTGATTGGCCAGTGAATCTGGTACAGATCGACGCGCTCAATGCCGAGCCGCCGCAGACTGCCGCGCAGCGCGCGAGGGACATCGCCGGCTCTCACGCGCCATGGAACGGGCAGAAACTTGGTGGCGATGAACGGCTGAGCCACAGGCCGCCTGTCCGCAGCGTCCCTCTGTTCCCGCGTCAGCCGCCCAAGGATGCGTTCCGATTCACCCCGCCCATAGAGTTCAGCCGTATCGAAGAGCGTGACGCCGGCGTCGAGTGAGGACTGAAACGCGCCGCGCACGTCATCCTCGCCAAAGGACTTGCCGTAGCCCCAATAGAACCGTGATCCCCATGGCCATGCGCCGACGCCAAGCGGCGCCATCGTGATCCCGAGCTCCGCCGGCCCGAATGGCCGCGTCTCAGTCATGCAGGCACTATGTCTGTCTATTAGGGACACGTCAAGTAATTTCCTATGTTTGGCGGATGTCTATCTCCCAATGAAAGTCGTTGTCTGTGAATTCAAATTCAATCGCGCCCGGTGGTAAATCATCTTGGTACTCGTGGCCGATACGCAGAATCTTCTGCGCCGTCCAGTCTGAGTATATTACTTCATTCACGAGCAAATCCCTTTCGTTTCCACTCCACGCATAAATTGCGATGTGACCCCCGCGGCCTATAGGCCGAATGCGAAAGTCGACTTGATACCTGCCAGGGGCAAGCACTACAGAACGCGATAATGTGCCTGAGCCAGATAATCGTAGCGGTTGAGGCACTGGGGTCGGAGTAACAGGATATGGCTCAATAGCATTGCCGGCGTCGAAACCGGAGAGCCATCTGATGATATCTGCTTGCAGCGCAAGATAATTTACTGAACAGTACGTGGACTCGCTTACAAGGGAACATGAATTGATCCCGACGACCTCACCATCAAAATTAACTAAAGGACCTCCGCTATTGCCAGGGTTAAGCGGCGCAGTATGCCAAATAAACGAGCTTGGGTAAGGAGAAGGAACCATCTCGCCAAAGGTAAATGTCAAGTCCCGATCAAGAGGATAGCCCACGGCCATGATGGGCTCACCAGCCCTTGGTGTTTCCTTGGCTATTGGCAGAGGGAGGACATTTGGAATATATGGAATCTGTAGAACTGTTACGTCAGCGTCTTCATCAAAACCAACCCTAAGCGCCCGATATGTATTCCCACGAACAGACACGTTAATGTCATTGACATTCCCTTCAATGACATGGTGATTCGTCAGAACAAACATTTGTGAATTATCCGCTGCGAAGATAAACCCAGTGCCAGATCCACTATAGCCTGCTCGGATACGAGTAATTGACGAAGATCGTTGCTCAATTGATGCACGGACCCGTTCTCTGGGTGTAGGTGTCGGAGTTGGCGTAGGCGTTACAGTAGGTGTAGGTGTCGGAGTTGGCGTAGGCGTTACAGTAGGTGTAGGTGTCGGAGTTGGCGTAGGCGTCACAGTAGGTGTAGGTGTCGGAGTTAGCGTAGATGTCATCGTCGCTGTCGAAGTGGCTGTCGCTGACGGAGCGACGGGTGTCTCAGTGGCATCTATTGATGGAGTTACTGTCGGGTCATCTTTAGAAAGTCTGTCAGTACCCGTAGATTCGGACATCGTTGTTGTATCAGTTACGTCTGGTGTACTGCTTGGCGCTGTTTCCGAAACAACCAGAACTATGGTGCATGCTGCTACGGCAACTACCATAACAGTGACCGTGATGATTAGAATCTTGAGCAGGCTTATCTTTTCCATTGGTTTGCTAGCCCTCACCGACCGCGTCTTGCCTCAATCCCTTGGGGTCCAGCGCAGGACGGGGCGGCGGGCGGCCAGCGCCTCATCGATGCGCCTGACGGGGGTGGTGTGCGGCGCGGCGCGCACCATGTCCGGATTCTCCGCCGCCTCACGGGCAATTGACGCCATCGCGTCGATAAAGGCGTCCAGCGTCTCCCGGC
>JAAXGS010000109.1 GCA_012271225.1 Dehalococcoidia bacterium
CGCTGATGTGGCTCTCCGCGATGAGGACGAAGCCGGACACGCCCCAGTCCGCCGGCGTCTGGCCCTGCGTGTAGCGATGAACCAGCGGCTCTGAGATCTTGGTCATGCCGATGGCGTCCGGATAGTGGGTCAGCAACTCGCGGACGAGCGACTCATCCTGAAGCCTGTGGGGGTTGGCGCCATAGCCGTCCATGACAAGGTGCATCTGCGGAACTCCTCCGGCGGTTATTGTATTGTTCGGTTTGCCGCGGCGTTCGGGCGCGCGGCTCCTGTGCGTGAAGAGTCGGACCGGCGCTCGCCCTCACACCGGCGCGGTATGCGCGATAGCAGAGCGAATGATAGCAAACTTCCCGTTGCGCGCACAAGCGCGTTGGCGGCGGAGTACTTGCGCTGGCTGCCGGCACGGGCGCGGGCGGCTGTGATGCCATGCCGCATCGGCCCCGTCCTCAACGCGCGATGCCCGTCGGCGCGGCGGCCCGCCGCCGCTGCGCAGTCTCCCGCGCGAAGAGCAGGAAAATGACCATGATGACGCCCATCGCAAGGGCGGTGCCCAGCAGAGCCTCCGCGTTGCCAAACGTGTCACTGATCGCGCCGAGCATGTACGCGCCGCCCATCAACGCAATGTCCCCCTGCGTCCGCGCCATGCCCTGCGCCATGGCCTGCTTGTTCGCGGGACTCAGATCAGACACATAGGCAACGGGCACGGGCCCCTGCATCCCCTGCGCGATGCCGTACAGGAACATGCCGATGCCAAAGAGCCACACGGCGGAGCCGTATCCCAGAATGGCCAGGCACAGGACAAAGAGGCCCATGCCGGGCACGATAATGCTCTTGCGTCCGTATCGGTCAGAGATTGCGCCCACCAGGGGCAGGACGAGAAGTGAGGCGACTGCGGGGACGGTCTGCATGACGCCGACGCCCGTTTCAGACAGCCCCAGATCATTCCGCGCGATGAGGGGCAGGAGGTTGAACAGCGCGCCGCCGCGTGTGAAGAACACCCCGATGAAGATCAGCATGATGAGCAGGAAGCTGCCGGTGAGCATGAACCGGAATTGCGCGAAACCGGCCTCTCGCCCGTCGCTCGTCAGCGCCGAGCCAGGGGGCGCTGTGGGGCGTTCATCCGCCAGCCCGTCCTGAGAAGCGCCGCCGGACTGACGAACGCGCGTCTCCGGCACCATGACCAGCGTCCAGATGGCGCTCATTGTGGAGAAGATGCCAACAAAGTAGAAGGGCCATTCAATCCCGAGAAATTCAGCGACGACCCCGCCGACCGTTGGCCCGAGGGTGATTCCCGCGATGAAGCTCCACTGGTAGAAGCTCATGAGCCGGGCCCGGTTCTCCGGCGAGCTCAAGTCGGCCGTTGCCGCGATGGCCACCGTGATGAACGCGCCGGAGCCGATGCCGGCGATGAATCGGTATGCCATCAACAGGTACAGGTCATCGGATGTGGCGGTCAAAAGGTTGCCAGTGGCCGCGAAGAGCCCTCCGGCAATGAGCACCCATTTCCGCCCGATGCGATCTGAGGCCATCGCCGAGGGCACGTTCGTGAAAACGCGCGCGCCGGCAAAGGCGGCAACGAGCCCGCCGATCTGCGCGGCAGTCAGACCGACCTCATTGCCGTAGAGGGGGACGATGGGGATTGCCGTTCCCTGCCCAAGGGTAAACAGGAACGTCGCAAGGCCGATGTAGACGATGGCCCGCTGTTGATTCAAAAGCGCGATGAGACGCGAAGGCTGCACGTAGGGGGAAACTCCTGCCGATGCGCGTTATGCCGCGCCTGCTATTGTAACTGACGATGGACACGCCAACGGTTGCCCACCCGTCACGAACACCGCTGCAATCGATGCTGCGCGAGGCCGCGCCGATTGCGCTCCTCCTCATCGGCGCAATCGGCGGCGTTGTCTGGACCATCGCGCTTGGCGGCCGCCTCTACTCCTCGCCGCCGTACCTGTTCGCAACTGGCATCGCGATGGCCGTCGCCCTTCTGTTGGCCACACGCGGCGCGCCGCGCTGGGGGTACCCATGGATGGCCATGGGCATCGTCGGCACGCAGGCGCTGATGTGGGTGTTGCTGACGGTGGGCGGCGGCGCGACGCCGTCTGCTTTGTCGGTGGGCGTGGCCACCCTTGGCGGGCCGGTTCTGGCGGCGGTTATCGGCGGAGTCATCGCGACGCGCAACTGGGGCGACAGCGCCTTCTTTGCCGGGCTGTACCTGGCGGGCGCGAACCTGGCCCTCCCGATTCTCCTGCTGCCCCCGGACGGCGGAGCCAGAGCGGACATTGAGATGTGGCGCATCGTCCTCGCCGGGGTTCAGGCGGCGCTCACCGCCGCCGCCATCCTGTTCTGGAACAGAGACCGCGCCATATATGCCATAGGCATGCTGGGCATCGTGATAGTCGTCTCCGCTGTTGCGGCGGGCATCCTTGTGCCGGGCTCACGTGCCGATGTTCCGGAGGACATCGGCACCTTCTGGGGCGCCGCGCAGGGGCTGTTCAGGATCACACTGTTTGTCGTGCTGATCTCCTTTGCGATTGGGGGGGTGCGCCGCGTGTTCTCCGGACAGGGACTGCTGGCGCCGCTGCCGCCGCCGACGCACGCGGCGGAGCCGGACGATGAGGAAGACACTGCCCCGCCCCTGTTTCCTGAGCCCGCGGACGCGAATGACGACCGCGGCGAGGATGCCGCGCCCCGTGATGAGCCGCCCGCGCGGCGTCGGCGTCGCCGCAGGCGCGGCCGCGGACGGCGCGGCGGACAGACGTAGCTCCCCCTCGCGTCACGTTCGGAATGCCGCAGCGCCGCGCTGACTCTCGGCCTGTGGGAGCACTCGGTCGGATAAAGCGCCGGGCTGCGCGCCCATGGAGGGCGTGACGGAGACACGCGCCGCGGGCGATAATCGGAAATCGCGCCGGGCCGAGGGTGGCGTTGGAATCACAGGAAGACCAGGGAGACGGCGAGCTCACGCGACGGTCACGTCTGCGCAGACGGGGCCGCTATTTCTATGGGTGGAACATCGTTGCCGCCTCATTCATGGCACATCTGGCCTATGCGGAGCAATTCTCATCGACGCTGGGGCTGTTCTTCCGCCCCCTGCGGAGGGAGTTCGGCTGGACGAACACGCAGATTGCGACGGTGCAGACCATCTCACGCGTTGTGGAGGCCGCGTCCGCCCCGCTGATTGGGCCGCTGGTGGACCGCCTCGGCGCGCGTCAGCTGCTGCCCATCGGGGCGCTGATCGCCGGCGTCGCGCTGATTGCTGTGACGTACGTGGACTACCTCTGGCAGTTCTATCTGGCGCGGGGGATCATCGCCGCGTTCGGATTCACTCTGATGGGCAGCCTGGTCACAAGCGTCGCGATCAACAACTGGTTTGTGCGGATGCGGGGGCGCGCCCTCGCAATCTCCAATGCGGGCGCGAGCATCAGCAACGTGGTCATGATTCCCCTGGCCGTCTACGTCATCGCCGAATACGGCTGGCGGGAGATGTTCTTTATCTTTGCGGCGATCACATGGATCGTCGTACTGATTCCGTCCACCGTCCTCATCCGCCGCCGCCCGGAGGACCTTGGGCTGCGTCCGGACGGCGACGCGGCCACCGACATAGCGCACTCGCCTCTCGAACACGCGCCGCCGTCCGGCGTGATCCCTGAGACAGAGGCCGCGCCCCAGCGAGAGGCGGCGCAACCGGCGCCGGAGTTCTCATGGACTCGCGGGGACGCTCTCAGGACACCCGCGTTCTGGATCATTGCGGGCTGCTTTGCCATTGCGAGCCTCGCCTTTCAGGGCATCAATATCTCCCTTGCGCCATACGTTCAGGAACTGGGGTATGAGGATGCCATTGTTGCCGGAGCGCTGACGACGCGCGCCGTCATGATGGCCGTCACACTGCCGCTGGTTGGTCTGGCGGCGGAGCGGACCAGCATCGGCCCCGTCCGCGCCCTGCCGTTTGTTCTGCAGGCGATCGGCGCAGCGCTCTTTCTCCTCGCGGACAGGGTGTACTTTCTCTTTCCGGCGTTGATTGTCTATGGCGTGGGGATCACCAGCCTGAGCGTCACGCAGGAGGTTCTGTGGGCCAATGCGTTTGGGCGGATGAGCCTTGGCGCCATTCGATCCATCGGCTTCGTGATCACCTTTGGTTTCGGCGCGACGGGGCCCATCGTGATGAACTTCATCTATGACCAGTTGGGCTCCTATCGTCCGGCCTTCATCATCTTTCTGGGGTTCTTTGCGGTATCGGCCGTGCTCATCCTGTTTCTGCGGCCACCCCGGCCGGGGCGACCGTTCAGCGCGCGGGTATGAGTGAAGGATGGGGTGGGTGATGGGATTCGAACCCACGATCTCCAGGGCCACAACCTGGTGCCTTGAACCTGCTAGGCCACACCCACCACGCGCGCCCTTCACCTCGCCGCGCGTCACATCACCCGGCAATCGGCGGGAGGGCGCAGAGCGGACGCGCTGACCTGCGAATTGGCCGATGAATCAGTCTACCAGCGGCGATATCCTTCAGCAAGAAAGGACAGCGCGAATAGGCTGTCATGGCGGCAGCCTGCCGTGGCGCACTATGCTGGGAATCCGGCGAGCGGACAAACAGAATTGGGCCATATGAGAGAAGGGGAGTGTCATGCCGAATGAGCGCATCACCGTGGAGCAGGCGCGCGCGGCAGTGCCTCAGGGGGCCGGGAACGGGCTGGCGATTCTGCCCGGCACGGTCGAAAACCTTGCCCGTGTGCTGACGCCGCAGCTGCCCACCGTGCTGCTCACCCCCGTCACGCGGGCGAACGCCGCAATCCTGCGGAGGCGCTATCCGCAGGATTGCGAGGCGCGGCTTCTGGAGCCGGCGGAGGCGGTGAGCGGCGGGGCCGGCCGGACGGCTCCGCTCGATGATGCGCTCTTACTGCTGGAGCGCGCCGATACGGGAATCGCCGCGCTTGCGCTCCCGGCCCTCTCCTGGGAGCAGGATGATCAGGACTTCCGCACGCTTGCTGACGTTGTCGCGCGCCTGCGCGCGCCGGGCGGCTGCCCGTGGGATCGGGAACAGACGCATCAATCACTCACACCGTTTCTGATTGAGGAGACGTACGAGGTCATTGAGCAGATCGACGCCGATTCCATGCCCGGGTTGCAGGAGGAGTTGGGCGACATTCTCCTGCAGGTTGCCCTGCACAGCGCAATCGCTGCCGAGGAGGGGCAGTTCTCCGTCAACGATGTTATCCGGGGGCTGGTCAGGAAGCTGGTGCGCCGACACCCGCACGTCTTTGGAGATGCGCAGGCGCGGACCGCAGAGGAGGTCGCCGCCCGATGGGAAGTGCTGAAGAGCGCGGAGCGGCAGGGCGCGTCATTGATGGAGGGCGTGCCCGCGAGCCTGCCGGCCCTGACATACGCGCAGCGCACGCAGGGCCGGGCCGCGAACGTGGGCTTTGATTGGCCGAACATCGATGGCGTGTTGGCCAAGGTGGCGGAGGAAGCGGCGGAACTGGCCGCGGCGGGAGCATCGAGCAATGGCGGTGACGCAGCGGATGCGCGCACCGCGCAGGAGTGGGAGCTGGGCGACCTTCTGTTCAGCCTTGTCAACCTGGCGCGGCGGCTTGAGATCGACGCGGAGGGGGCGCTGCGCCACGCGAATCGGCGCTTTGTGATGCGATTCAGACACATGGAGACACTGGCCCGCAAGCGGGAGCAGACCCTTGAGGCCATGCCGCTCGACAGCATGGACGCTCTCTGGGAGGAGGCCAAGAGCATTGAGGGCAAGGTGTGATACATTTGTTCCAAAATGACAGGAAGGACACGTGACACGGGTATGAGCGCGGCAACCGTCAAGCAGATCCTCTGCCTTGCGAACTCACGCAAGCGGGGCGGCAGGTGCGTCATCGGCAAGGAGATGTTGCCGGACCGGACGCTGGCATGGGTGCGGCCGGTCAGTGACAGCCCCCAGGGCGAAGTCACGCCTGATGAGATCAGATATGACGATGGATCGCAGCCGGCGATACTGGATGTCATCGAGATCCCCGTCACGGCGCCAAAGCCGCTCCCCTACCAGCCTGAAAACTGGCTGATTGCTCCGGGCCAGTGGCGGAGAGACCGCCGCGCCGATCTCCGAAATGCCGACCGCTGGGTTGACCCGCCGGAGACTCTCTGGATGAACGGTTTCGATTCTGCCCGCGGCAGAAATGACCGGTTCCCCTATAGCCCGCAACAGACCCTGGGAGACTCTGCTCGCTTCATCCGGGCGCCTGCGCTGACTCTCCATGTCTCTGAGCAGAATAACCCTGATACGGGGTCACCAAGGCGGGAGTTGAGAGGGGAGTTCGATTACGAGGGAAATCGATACACTCTCAGGATTACGGACATTGCCTACGAAGAACACTACCAGGACTTGGAAACCGGTATATACCAATTGGGAAAATGTTATCTGACCGTGACAGTGGGAGAGCCGTTTCGCCGGGCGGCGGATGAACCGGAGTACCATTACAAGCTGATTGCTGCTATACTTGAGGAGCAGGGGGGACTGGCATGAGCGACATCGGCAGCACAACCTATCCGGTATTCACAATCGGCCACTCCAATCACTCAGAGGAGGATTTCGTCGCGCTGTTGCGCCGCAGCGGCATAGAGCAGGTTATGGATGTGCGCTCCGCGCCCCGCAGCCGATGGGTCCCGCACTTCAATCCGGATAGACTGGAACTGATTTTGGAAAAGGCAGGGATCGATTACGCGTACGCCGGGGGAGAACTTGGCGGCCGGCCGATGGACAGGGCTCTCTATGATTCTGATGGGAGCGTGTCCTATGAGCGCGTGGCGACTTGTGACGACTTCGATCAGGGCATTGCCCGGGTCCTGCGCGCGGCGGATGAACGGCGCGTCGCGCTCATGTGCATGGAGCGTGACCCTCTGGATTGCCACCGCACGCTGCTTGTTGCCCGCGCGCTGGCGGAGCGCGGCGTGGCGGTGGAGCATATCCTGCCGGACGGCGCCCTGCTCTCCCATGAGGCTGTGATGACGCGGCTGGTGGCGGATATGAACCTGCCGCCGAACGGCGATATGTTCCGTACGCGTGAGGACGTGACCGCGGAGGCGATCAACAAGAAGTCGCGGCAGGTGGCCTACGTGGCTGAGGCGACGGCCGAATACAGAGTGACGCACTGAAGCGTGCTATGCGGGTCTATACCATTGGTTTCACCAGGAAATCCGCGGAATCCTTTTTTGATCTGCTGCGAATGTCCGGCGCAAAACGCGTCGTCGATATCCGACTGAACAATTCCTCCCAACTGGCCGGATTTGCCAAACGGGATGATCTGGCCTACTTCCTGCAACGGATCTGCGGCATGGGCTATGAACACCTGGCAGAACTGGCCCCAACGCAGGAACTGCTGGATGCCTACCGCGGCAAGAGGATGTCGTGGGAGGACTATGAGACGGAGTTTCTGGCGCTGATGAGCGCTCGGCATATAGAGCGGATGCCCATTAAGCGCCGCATCGCCAATGCGTGTCTGCTGTGCAGCGAGGAATCGCCGGACCGCTGCCACCGCCGCCTCGTCGCCGAATACCTGCGGGATCACTGGAGAGACGTCGACATCGTCCATCTGACCTGAACGGGGCTGTTGACCGCCCGCGCCGCCCGCGCCGGCTGCGCATGGATGCGAGGACGCTCCATCGCCCATGCAGAAGTCGTTTCCCTTGCTAGAGATCGGGTGGATGGCTACACTACGGAGCAGAGGTGGATGTCTGCTGCGGAATTGCGCGCCAAAGAGGGAACGTAGATGCGCGGGGTTGTGGCCGCTGCCCATGACCGACCAGGCAGAGGGCGGGCTGGTGGAGGTAACCGGCGCGCGAGGGATCTCTGGGCGCGTGGGATGCGGATGGAACGAACAGATTCCTGTCCCATGCACGGGGTTCGCAGAGGCTGTCCACAGCATCGCGGGGCATTAGCTCAGGTGGTTAGAGCGCAGTCCTGATAAGACTGAGGTCCCTGGTTCGAGTCCAGGATGCCCCACCAAGACGCTACGGTAGATATTGTCATCTTTCCCCGGTTCGCTCTCTGCATAAATGGTTCCGCCGTGGCTTTCGACCATCTGCCGGGCGATAGTCAGACCTACCCTGACCCTTCGGCTGTTCTTCCCTCGGACGGGGACCCGCTCGGTACAGGTGGTCGAACACACGGGCAAATCTTCCGGCGAGATGTCCTCTCCGGTGTCGGTGACCTCGACACGCTCATCGTCATTCTGCCGGTGTGCCGTTACTGTCACCGATCCCCCGCAGGCGTGTGCCGGATTGCGTTGTCGGTCAGGTTTGCCAACTCCTGACTGATGCGCAAACGATCAACGCGTACATCGAGCACGTCACCGAGTACCTGCGTGGTTAGCCGCTCAGAAGCCGCTTCAGTTCAGGGTCAAAAGGACGAAACCACGACTTCGACCAAATTGGATGCCGGCAGGGGTTCTAGCTCCAACTGTAGCTCTTGCGCTCTCCGAGTGGGCCAGCAGCCGCAGGAGTACCCTTCCCGCGTGGCGGACCAGCACAATGATGCGCCCTATGCTCTGCCACCGTCACAAGACTGTTGCCCGACGGGGCACCCAATCATTAGGCTCGAACTAGAGCCATCTCCGAACGACAGTTGCGCGACGTCCTCAGCCGGACACCCTTTGCCGATTCAACGGAACTGGCGCTCATCCTTGGGGAGTCCCATGCCACGGTCCACCACCCCCTGGCGCTGGGTGACACCGTCTCGCTCACCGTGCAACAATGGCCGAGAGGGGCGACAGCGTCTGCGGATGCCGCAGCCTCACGGTAACGATTCAGCCTAGAGAGAGTAAGCGTTTCCATGCCGCGTATCTTCGACAACCTTGCGCCTGACTCAAGCCTCTTGCCTGCGTTGCAGGAGGGACTTGGTCTCTCGTCTCGTGCCGACTTCTGCGTCGGCTACTTCAATCTGCGCGGGTGGAGTGGGCTTGCGCCGTACGTGGACGCCTGGAGCGCCGCTGACGGACCCTGCCGCGTCCTCATAGGAATGCAGCGACTGCCGCACGACGACCTCCGAGAGGCCGTGAGCCTCGTCGATAGGCCCTCGAGCATGGACAACCAGACGGCGCATCGGCTCAGACTGCAGTTGGCGAAACAACTGCGTCAGCAACTCACCATGGGCGCGCCAACCAACAACGACGAGCAAACTCTGCGTCGACTGGCGGCCCAGCTTCGCGCCAAGAGGGTCGTGGTCAAGCTCTTTCTCCGCCACCCTCTGCACGCAAAGCTCTACCTTCTGTACCGCGATGATCCAATCAACCCCATCGTAGGCTACCTGGGAAGCAGCAACCTGACCTTTGCGGGCCTCGGGGGGCAGGGTGAGTTGAACGTGGATGTACTGGACCAGGACGCCACGGTGAAACTCAAGCAATGGTTCGAGGATAGGTGGAACGACAGGTTCTGCGTTGACATCTCAGACGAACTGCTTCGAATCATTGAAGATAGCTGGGCACGGGAAGCACTTGTACCTCCCTATCATGTTTACCTCAAGATGGCCTACCATCTCTCCCACGAAGCTCGCGCCGGTCTCGCCGAGTTCCGGATTCCCAAGGTGTTCGGCGACCAGCTGTTCGACTTCCAGGCCGCCGCGGTCAAGATAGCGGCCCATCACCTGAACAAGCGCAACGGCGTACTCATCGGGGATGTGGTGGGACTTGGCAAGACACTCATGGCCACCGCCGTCGCTCGCATCTTCGAGGACGACTATGGGTTGGAGACGCTCATCACCTGCCCTAAAAATCTCGTCCCCATGTGGGAGGGCTACGTGCACCAATACCAGCTGCGGGCCAAGGTGCTGTCCCTGAGTATGGTAATCCGCGAGTTGCCGAATCTGCCCCGTTACCGACTTGTCGTCATCGACGAGAGCCACAATCTTCGCAATCGGGAGGCCAGCCGCTACCGAGCCATCCAGGAGTACGTCCGAGCCAACGAGAGCAAGTGCATCCTCCTGTCTGCCACGCCGTACAACAAAACGTATCTGGACCTGTCCAGCCAACTGCGCATTTTCGTGGAGGACGACCAGGATCTGGGCATCCGCCCTGAACGGCTCCTGAGAGAATTGGGCGAGGTCGAGTTCAGCAGGCTCCACCAGGCCTCGCCACGCACCCTGGCAGCCTTTGATTTCAGTGAGCACGCCGACGATTGGCGCGATCTGATGCGCCTCTACCTGGTGCGCCGCACCCGCGGCTTCATTCAGGACAACTACGCGGAGACGGACCCGGCAACCGGCAGAAAGTTCCTCACCTATGAGGATGGAACCAGATCCTTCTTCCCTGCCCGTGTGCCAAAGACGGTCAAGTTCGTCATCGACGATTCCAATCCCGATGACCAGTACGCCAAGCTGTACTCAGCTGAGGTGGTCGACATAGTGAAGAACCTTCACCTGCCCAGGTACGGCCTTGGCAACTACGTGGCGGGTAATCCGGAAATGCCTCCAAGTAAGGAAGAGGAGCAGCAGATCGCCAATCTTTCCCGGGCTGGGAAGCGTCTCATCGGGTTCTCCCGCACCAACCTGTTCAAACGCCTGGAGAGCAGCGGCGCAGCCTTCCTGCAATCCGTGGAGCGGCACGTGCTCCGCAACTACGTTTTCCTCCATGCCATCAAGAACGGCCTGCCTTTGCCTGTTGGCACGCAGGACGCAGAAATGCTCGATTCCCGCTTCACCGACGCAGACGCCGACCAGGCGAAGGGCGCCCGCTTCGACTCTGATGACGACGATCAGGATGAAGCGATCGAGAAGACAGGCGACGCCCGGACCGCATCCGACTTCGAGGCACGAGCAGCGCAGATATACGCCCAGTACGAAGGGCGTTACAAGGAACGCTTCGGGTGGCTGCGTTCTGAGCTATTCCGCGATTCCCTGGAGAGTGAGCTTCAATCAGACACCAACGCACTTCTGCACGTACTCCAGACCTATGGGAACTGGAACCCTGCCAAAGACACCAAGCTCGACGCGCTCAACTCACTGCTGACGGAGACCTTTCCGGACCAGAAGGTGCTGGTGTTTTCCCAGTTCGCCGACACGGTTGACTACCTGGAGGCGCAACTCAAAAGGAAAAGGATGACGGACATGGCGGGTGTCACCGGCAACTCCGCCGATCCTACCGGGTTGGCAAGGCGATTCAGTCCGAACAGCAACCAACGGTCAGGGCAGGTCAAGCCGGAGCGGGAGTTGCGCGTCCTGGTCGCCACCGACGTGCTAAGCGAGGGACAGAATCTCCAGGACTCCCATATCGTCGTCAATTACGATCTGCCCTGGGCCATCATCCGTCTCATCCAACGCGCAGGCCGCGTCGACCGCATCGGGCAGAAGGCGGAAGAGATACTCTGTCACTCCTTCCTGCCCGCCGATGGCGTCGAGCGGATCATCGACCTCCGCGGCCGCGTCCAAGAGCGGCTCAGGCAGAACGCTGAGGTCGTCGGCGCGGACGAGGCCTTTTTTGAGGACGAAGACGACGACCAAACCATCATCAACCTGTATCACGAGAGGGCCGGCATTCTGGACGGAGACCCGGAGGGCGACGTGGACCTGGCGTCCCATGCCTATCAGATATGGAAGAACGCCATCGGCTCGGACCCGTCGCTGGAGAAGGCCGTGACCAGCTTGCCGGACGTCGTTTTCTCCTCGCGAAAGCACACGCCTAGCGCCCAACGGCCCGAAGGCGTGCTGACGTTCATGCGCACCGCCGACGGCAACGATGCCCTGGCCTACGTAGACAGCGAGGGCCATAGTATTACTGAGTCACAGCTTGAAATCCTGTCCGCCGCCGAGTGCAGGCCAGAGACTCCGGCGCAACCGCACCATGAGAGCCACCATGAGCTTGTTGCTGAGGGGGTCAGGCACATCGCCCGGGAGGAGAAACGAGTCGGTGGGCAACTGGGACGGCCGTCCGCTGCCCGCTTCCGCACCTACACTCGCCTCAAGGCCTACGCTGACGCCATCAAGGGGCAGTTGTTCGATGTGGACGCTCTCCACAAGGCCATCGACGATATCTTTCGTTATCCTCTGCGCGGGTCAGCAATGGACACCCTGAACCGGCAACTCCGCAGCGGGGTCTCCGATGACCAATTGGCCGAAATCGTCATGTCACTGCGTGAGGAGGACAAGCTCTGCCTGACGGAAGACGGAGCTGCCGAAGCCCAGGAGCCTCAGATCATCTGCTCCCTGGGGTTGTTTGCCGAGACCCCGACGGACTCTTGAACTATTCACCTTACCGTAGTAGCATTATCGTCAAGAATGATGTCATCTTGATCAAATGATGCCAGACTCCACTGAAGGGCTTCGGCCTTACCTGCAGAGCTTTGACTTCCCAGGTCTCTTTGTGGAGGGACTGGGTTGGGACCATTTCCAGGGCGAACCAGTAGTCATCTCCGTGGACGGCTACGAGTACGCGCTCAAGCGCGTAGCAGAGAAGGCGGGGTTCGCCGTTTTTGAATGCGCCCCTGGGACCGACGGCGCTATTCCCGCGTATCCGGTCCGGCGCAGGATCGAGGCTCAAGTCACCAAGAGCGCCTACGAGCACCTCATCGTCTTTGTGGACGCCGACCAAACCATCCAAATATGGCAGTGGGTCAAGCGCGAGGTTGGCAATCCGGCCACTTGCCGTGAGCATCGCTTCAATGCCAGTCAAACGGGGCAGCCGCTACTACAGCGCCTCAACAGCTTCCTGTTTACACTGGAGGATGAGGCTAGGGGCATCGGCATTGGCGACGTTACGGCAAGTGTCGCTAAAGGATTCGATGTCGAGAAGGTTACCAAGCGCTTCTACGAACGATTCAAAAAGGAACTGGACGACTTTAGCAAGTTCATTGGGGGCATCACGGACGAAGGCGAGCGGGACTGGTACGCCTCCCTGATGCTCAACCGCATGATGTTCGTCTATTTCGTCCAGAAGCAGGGCTTCCTGGACGGAGACCTGGACTACCTGCGCAACCGCCTGACGATGGTGCAGCAGCAGCATGGCGATGGGAAGTTCCAGCAGTTCTACCGCGTCTTCCTCTTGCGGCTGTTCCACGAGGGATTGGGACAGCCTGCAACCCAACGCGCGCCGGAGCTGGCCGCCCTGTTGGGCACAGTGCCCTTCCTCAACGGCGGCCTCTTCGATGTTCATGACCTTGAGCGGGATAACCCGGATATTTCCATTCCCGACGCGGCTTTCGAACAGGTCTTTAACTTCTTCGATGGCTATCGCTGGCATCTGGATGAGCGGCCCTACCGGGAGGATAACGAGATCAACCCGGACGTGCTCGGCTACATCTTCGAGAAGTATGTCAAC
The DNA here is from genome assembly GCA_012271225.1 of Dehalococcoidia bacterium. Taxonomy (GTDB): domain Bacteria; phylum Chloroflexota; class Dehalococcoidia; order UBA6926; family UBA6926; genus VXMO01. The sequence continues at coordinate 13,290 of JAAXGS010000109.1, forward strand.
CAGAAACAGATGGGCGCCTACTACACCAAGGAGGA
>JAAXGS010000110.1 GCA_012271225.1 Dehalococcoidia bacterium
GGGGATGAGGAGAGATAGAACGTCCCGGCAGCGCTCCCTCGTTCCGATGCTCTCTGAAGGACTGCGCTTTGCCCAAAGAACCGCGCGGAAACGCGGCATCTGCACGCGGGATGCGCGCGGCGAAACCATCAACGGCGAAAGCCGCGCCCACTCTCCCGCTAATCGCGGGGACGCGCGTCTGGCGGTCATCCCACTGCGCATGGACATAGTCCGTACAGGTGCGCTGTGCTGTACGCGCAGGTAGCTGTCAACGCCCCCGGCGCGGGGCAGCGCAGCTTCAGCTACCTGGTGCCGGATGAGCTGGCTCACCGTGTCCGTCCGGGGCACGCCGTTATTGTGCCGTTCGGCGCGCGCAGCTTTCAGGGCATCGTCCTTCAGGTCACGGAGGAGCCGGACTACTCTGGGAAAATCCGGCCCATCCAGTCCCTCACTGATGACGCATCCGTTCTTTCTGAGGCGCTGATCGGGCTTGGCGACTGGGTCGCGCGGCGGTATCAGTCTCCGCTGTATGCCGCGTATCGGCCAATGCTGCCGCCGGCTTTTGAGGGGAGACAGTCCGTCATTGTGCGCGTGACGGAGGAGGGGCAGGCGGCGGCGGACCGCGCGTCTCCGCTCCAGGCCGAGGTGCTCGATTTCGTCCTGATGGCCGGGGAGACCACCACGACTGCCATCCGGGATGAGTTGGGCGCGCGGGCCGCCCGTGAAATATCGGCGTTGACGGGCAGGGGCTATCTGGATGCGTCAGAGGTCTGGGAGAGGCCGCGGATAGCGCCCCGTTTTGAGACGCATGTCCACGCGGCAATCCCAATGCCTGATCTGCTGCCCAAAGCGGCGCAGCTGAGGGCCTGCGGGGCGTTTCGGCAGGCGGACGGGCTTGAGGCCCTGGCGGCCAATCCCGGCGCGCGCCTGTCCGATCTTCGACGCCTGTCCGGCGCGTCGCGCGCGTCATGGGACGCCCTGGCGCGGGACGGCCTCATCACGATGGAGCAGCGTGAGGCACGGCGTGACCCGCTCGCCTCGCGCGCGGCGGGCGCCCCCACGGCGGATCGAAGGCTGACCCCGCATCAGACCGATGCGGTCAACCGGATATCGGCGAGCCTTACGGACCGGGGGCATGCGGTCTTTCTCCTGCACGGCGTGACGGGCAGCGGGAAGACGGAGGTGTACCTGCAGGCGTTTCGGCGGGTGATTGAGCAGGGCAAGAAGGGGATCATGCTGGTCCCGGAGATTGCGCTGACGCCTCAGACGGTCAACCGGTTCTGGGAGCGGTATCCGGGGCGCGTCGCCGTGCTGCACAGCGGCCTGTCCCTGCGGGAGCAATACGATGAGTGGCGCAGCATTCAGGAGGGTCTGTTTGACATCGTCATCGGCTCACGGCGCGCCGTCTTCGCGCCAATCCCGAACGTCGGGCTGATTGTGGTGGATGAGGAGCAGGAGTGGACGTACAAGCAGGAATCCCCGACCCCGCGCTATCACGCCAGAGACGTCGCCATTGAGCGAGCGCGGCGCGAGGGGGCCGTCACGGTGCTTGGCAGCGCGACGCCGGACGTCGGCACCATGTATGCCGCGCTGCGCGGCGAGATCCAACTCATGGAGCTGCCCGGCCGTATCACGGTCTCCGATGACGCCGATGCCGGGGCGGGGTGGAGTGAGCGGCCGCTCGCGGATGTCGAGATTGTCGACCTGCGCGAGGAGCTCCTTGAGGGCAACCGAAGCATCTTCTCCCGGACGCTGCGGCAGGCCATGTCCGAAGCCCTGTCACGGGGTGAGCAGGCCATTCTCTTTATCAATCGACGCGGCGCCGGCCACGCTGTCCAGTGCCGGGCATGCGGCCATACAATGCGTTGCCGCCGGTGCACGATGGTTATGACCTTCCACGCCGACGACGAATCGATCGCGTGTCATTTGTGCGGGCGGCGGCGGCGCGCCCCTGCTCTATGCCCCCGCTGTCACCGGCGGACCATCCGCACCATCGGCATTGGCACGGAGCGCGTGGCGGATGACGCGCAGGCCGCGTTTCCGGACGCGCGTGTTCTCCGCTGGGACAGGGACGCGGTGAATGAGGCGCACGGGCATGAGGCGATCCTCGCCGAGTTTGTCGACCGCAGGGCGGACATCCTTGTTGGAACGCAGATGATCGCCAAGGGGCTTGACCTGCCGGCGGTGACAATCGTCGGCGTCGTCAATGCGGACATCGGGCTGCACACGCCGGACTTTCACGCCTCGGAGCGGGTCTTTCAGGTGCTGTGCCAGGTGGCAGGCCGGGCCGGGCGCGGACACGCGCCGGGGCGGGTCATCATCCAGACGTACGAGCCGGAGAATCAGGCGATTCAGGCCGCTGCCGCCCAGGACTACCAACAGTTCTATCTGCTTGAAACACAGTTCAGGCAGCGCATGGGATACCCGCCGTACGGCCGCATGGCGCGGCTGATCTGCTCACGCAATTCATTGCGGGACGCGCAGATGGCATCGGAGCAGTTGGCGCGCGCATTGCGGAGTGAAATACGTTCGCGGGGGCTCATGCGCACGCGGATCATCGGCCCCGCTCCGGCGCAGCGGGAACGGCTGCGGGGACGGTATCGATGGCAGATTACCATTCTGGCGGACGAGCCCACGGAGGTGCTTGAGATGGTGGCCCTTCCCCGTGGCTGGACAGTGGACGTCGACCCCGTGAGCGGCGGCTGATCCCGTTTACAGTGACGCAGGGCGCTAGATATACTTATCTCGTCACCAATGACTGTCATTCCGGTTCGCCGTATGCCTGACCCCGTGTTGCGCGAGAAAACGCGGCGCGTGCCAACGGTGACACGCGCGGTGCGATCACTGATCGATGACATGATTGAGACGATGCACGTCGAGAACGGCGTCGGTATCGCGGCCAATCAGATTGGAAACAAACTGCGCGTGGCGTACATCGAGATTTCTGAAGAGCGGGATGAGGACGGACACATCATTCAGGAAGCGGCAAAGCACGTTCTCATCAATCCGGAGATCATTCGACGCGTCGGTGAGCGTGAGGTCGATGAGGGCTGTCTCAGCATTCCCGGCTGGCGCGGCACGCTCACTAGGTCTGTGCGCGTGACGGCAAAGGCCCTGGACCTGAATGGACGGGAGGTTCGAATCCGCGCCGGAGGCCTGCTCGCGCAGGCCCTGGAGCATGAAACGGACCATCTGAACGGCGTGGTCTATATTGACCGAATGGATGACTCGGGAAAGCTCTTCGCCATCGCCCCGCGGGGCGAGGAGGGTGAGCAGCCGCCCGTGTCCACCGACTCCGCCCCGCCGCCCGATGCTGATGTGATATGGCGCCTGCGGCGGCCCGTGGCCCCCGTCACCCGGCGCCGCGCATGACGCACATGACCGGGCGCCTGTCCATGCGAGGAACGCCGGTCGGCGATCTGCTTGAGCGCTCACGGCAGTTCTTTGCGGCGCGCGGTCTCCCCGCCTGGGTCATCGGGGGGTATGTCAGAGACCTCCTGCTCAACGTCGCGACGCACGATGGCGATCTTGGCGTGGGTTCACGCGATGTTGAGATGGTTGGCAGGGAGCTTGCGGATGAGATTGGCGGCTCCTTCTATGTGCTTGATCAGGCGCGGCGCTACGTGCGCGTTCTGGCGCCGCACAACGCCGAAGGCGCGCGCATCCAACTCGATCTGACCCCGATTGACGACAATATTGTCAGCGACCTGTCACGCCGTGATTTCACGATTGACGCGATGGCCCTGCCCATCGATTCGTGGGATTCACCGGCGGCGGTCATCGATCCGTTTGACGGGCGCGGCGACCTGCGGCGCTCTGTCATCCGCATCGTTCGGGATGACGTATTCCTCGCCGACGGCGTCAGGCTCCTGCGCGCCGTGCGGCTCGCCCGCCAGCTGGACTTTCTGCTGGCGGACGAGACGGCAGCCGCCATGCGCCGTGACGTGGCGCACATCGCGGACGTGTCCGCGGAGCGGCTGAAGGATGAACTGTGCAAACTCCTGGCTCTGCCGGATGCGAGGGGAGCGCTGCGAACCCTTGAAAACCTGGGCATCCGGCGGCACATTCTGCCGGAGTTGGACCGGACGCAGGGCGTGGAGCAGCCGAGCGAGCACTATTGGGACGTCTTCAACCACCTGATTGAGACGGTTGGATACATGGACCGCATCCTTGATCCGGCCGGGCGGCTGTCAGACCCGATTGTGTCAGCGCTGCCCTGGAGCGACGATGTGACGTCCTATTTCAACGCGGAGGTGGCCGGCGGGCTCCACCGCGCCACGCTGACAAGGCTTGCGTGCCTGCTGCATGACATTGCCAAGCCGGAAACCAAAACCGTAGATGAGGAGGGCCGGACGCGCTTTCTTGGCCACCCGGAACAGGGCGCAGATAGTGCGCGGGCGCTGATGGAGCGCCTGCACTTTGGTCGCCGCGCCACGGATTATGTGACGCTGGCGGTGCGGCAGCATCTGCGGCCCATGCAGCTGAGCCATGACATGGAGCCGCCCACGCGGCGCTCCCTCTATCGGTACAAACGCGATCTGGGCGACGCCGCCATCGGCACGCTGTATCTGAGCATGGCGGATTACCTTGCGGCCCGTGGGGCCAGGCTGGATGCCGATGAGTGGCGCAGGCGCGTCAGTCACTGTAGCCTTGTTCTGGAGTCGATTCTTCAGGAGCCCGAGGACTCCGTGTCAGCCCCCCTGCCGGCGAACGGCCGGATGCTGATGGAGGCGCTCGGCATGCAGCCGGGCCCGGAGTTGGGACGCATTATCGAGGCTGTGCGGGAAGCCTTCGCGACCGGCCTCGTTTCGACGCCGGACGAGGCCATCGCGTTTGCCCGGCGGGAACGGGAAGGGCGCAACGCTCCCCTCCGACGAGGCGAGCGCGGGCACAGTCCTGTGGGGAGAGGAAACTAGATCGGTGCGTCTGCGTCTGCGACAACTGCCCGGAGCAATCGGGGGCCTCCTGCAACAACTGCTTGGGCTGGCCTGGCGGCGCCTGCAGAGGTGGATCATCCCGGGCTCCATCGCCCTGATCGTGCTTGCCGCGGCGGTCAGCATCGCCCGGCCGGAGTGGTACATTCCGCTCATTGAGATTGAGCGCGGGCATGAGGAGACACCCCTCGGCCTGACCCTGGGGCTTGACCTGCAGGGCGGGGCGCATCTGGTGTATGAGACCGTGGACCCCAATCCAACGCAGGAGCAGTTGGAGGGCGTTGTGGCCATCATCCGGACGCGCGTCGATCAGTTCGGCGTCGCGGAGCCGTTGATTCAGACGCTCGGCGTGAACCGTATCGTTGCCCAGTTGCCCGGCGTCGAGGATGTGCAGGCGGCCAAGGATCTCATCGGCGCGACCGCCATCCTGGACTTCCGTGAGCTTGTCCCGGTCCCCGTTGAACCCACGCCAACGCCTGAGGCGCCCGAGACGGATGACTCCGCTCCCGATGACGAATCCGCCGCGCCCGGCGCGGAGGATGAGGCGGAGCTCACGCCCACACCAGAGCCGACGCCGGAGTTTCGCCTTGAGTGGCAGATTGCCGCCGCAACGGTGGACGGCGAGGAGGTGCTGCTGACGGGTGACCGGCTTGAGCCGGGCTCCGCGCAGGTTGGTTTCGATGAGATCGGCGAGCCGCAGGTGGTGTTTCAGTTGGACAGACAGGGCTCAGAGGCGTTCCGGCAGGTGTCGGCGCGTTTGGTCGGACAGCAGATCGGCATCTTTCTGGATGATCTGCCGCTGCTGACGCCGGTTGTGCAGGCGGAGATTCCGCGGGACCCCCGCATTACCGGCCTCGAATTACAGGAAGCCCAGACCCTGGCGATTCAGCTGAACGCGGGCGCGTTCCCCGTCCCTCTGAATCAGGAGCCGATCCTGGAACGCGATGTTGACGCGTTTCTGGGGGCGGACGCTCTCTCCCGCGGGCTGAGCGCCGGGCTTGTTGGCCTGATCCTGGTGGCGGTGTTCATGGTTCTCTACTACCGCATGAACGGAATTGTGGCCGCCGCCGCCCTCATCATCTACGCGGTCCTCGTGCTGGGCGTCTTCAAATCGATGCCCGTCGTTCTGACGCTCTCAGGGCTGGCGGCGTTCGTGCTCTCGTTCGGGTTCGCTGTTGATGCGAACGTCCTCATCTTTGAGCGAATGAAGGAGGAGTTGCGCGCGGGGCGGAGCATTGGCTCCGCGATTGACATCGGATTCAATCGGGCGTGGCCGGCCATTCGGGACGGGAACTTCACCACCCTGATCATCGCCGCAATTCTGTTCTGGTTCGGCGGGCGGCTTGGCGCGGGCCTTGTCCAGGGCTTCGCGCTGACCCTTGCCATCGGTGTCGCTCTCAGCATGTTCACAGCGCTGATTGTGACCCGACGCCTGCTTCGAGCCGTCACCGGCATAGAGGCGCTGCGCCGAATGAGGCTGTACGTGCCGTAAGGGGACCATCGATTGTGATTGACTTCGCTAAATACCGGGCCTCCTACTTCCTGTTCTCACTCACGGTGATCATCGCCGGCATCGCCGCGCTCTTTCTTGGGCCGGGCCTGCGCTTCAGCATCGAATTCAGCAGCGGCGCAGCCGTCAACGCCACGTTTCTTGAGGTGACGCCGCAGGAGAGTATTGAGCTTGCCATCGATTCCCTGGGATACGAGAGCGCGGTGGTGCAGGGGCTTGGCGACCGTGAGTATTTCCTGCGGCTGCCGGTGGCGGAGGCGTCGGAAAGGCAGCAGCTGGACGTGCGGCTGGCGTTGGAGGAGCACGCCGGGGAACTGGAGGGCTACAGCTTTGACCTTGTCTCACCCGCCGTCGCGCGGGAGACGGTGCGCAACGGTCTCATCGCCGTCCTCATCGCCGTCATTGGCATACTCGGCTACATCGTCTATGCGTTCCGCAGCGTTCGCCACCCGTTCCGATACGGCATTGCGGCCATCATCGCCCTGGTGCATGACATCGCGGCTGCGTTTGCCGTGGCGGGTCTCTTCATGCTCATCGCCTCTCAGTGGCTGCACCTGGAGATCAGCAGCATGTTTCTGGTTGGGGTGCTCACGCTGCTTGGCTACAGCATCAATGACACCATCGTGATCTTTGACCGCATTCGGGAGAACATCCTGCGTGAGACCAGCCGTGACATTGTTGCGACGGCGAACTACAGCATCATGGAGAGCATGGCGCGCTCCATCAACACAAGCTTCACGACGCTCGTCGTTCTTTTGGCGCTGTTCCTGCTGGGGCCGACAACGATACGCGACTTCCTGTTCGTGATGATCGTGGGCGTCGTCTCGGGAACCTACAGCTCCGTGTTCACGGCAACGCAGGTCCTTGTCTCGTGGGAGACGCGCAGCCTCGGCAGGCTGCCGTTCCTCGGCGGCGGACGCGGGGGCGCTGCGCCATCGCCATCCACCCCGGCCCGCGCATCCCAGGGCGGGTGACATGCGTCATCGAATCACAGGGGCCGGTGAGCGATGCCGGTGACAACTGAACGGATCACGATTGACAGCGCCGGCATCCCGCTCAGCGGCGCAGTATCGCTGCCGGACGGCCCGGGGCCTCATCCGGCCGTGGTGATCTGCCACGGCCTGCCCGCCGGGCCCGCGCCGCAGGGCGGGGACATCTCACTGGCCGCGCCGACGGCTGAGGGACTGACGTACGCGGAGATCGCGGAGTTGTGCGCTCATCGCGGACTCGCGGCGGTGATTTTCAACTTCCGGGGAACAGGGCAGAGCGGAGGCAACTTTCATCCACTCGGCTGGGCGCAGGACCTGGAGGCCGTCCTGTCCTGGGTGTGGGACCGGGCGGAGGTGGACATTGACCGCATCGGCGTGCTGGGATCGAGTATGGGCGCGCGCGTTGCGCTTTACGTGGCCGCGCGGCGGCCGGAGGTGGCGGCCGTGCTGTCTTTCGCGGCTCCGGCCCGCTCACGCTGGAGCAGGTCCGCCGAGGAGATGATCCGCAACGCGCGCGACATCGGAATCATTCGTGACCCGGATTTCCCGCCGTCGCCCCAACGCTGGGCGGATGAATATCAGGAGATGGACGTGGCGGCGGCCGTTGGCCGCGTTGCGCCGCGCCCCCTGTTGCTGATGCACGGCGACGCGGATGACGTTGTGCCGCCGGATGACGCCCTGACCCTTCAGGCGCTGGCGGATCCGGCGTCGACGCAGCTCATGATGCTGCCCGGCGCGGGTCATCGCTTTCGTGGCAACGTCGAGGCCGTTGATCTCGCCATCGGGTGGCTCGTGCAGACGCTGCGGGCGGGAACACCGTCGGGCGGCGGCGTCTAGTCCGGCGGTCGCTCCGCCCCCGCCGCGTGACGTTCCGGCGCGCTGACCGCAGGGCTGTCCTCACATGGCGGGCCTCCTTGAACAGGTGAGCGGCTGGATTCAGGAGTTCATTCTGGCCATCGGCTATCCCGGCATCGTGCTGGTGATGGCGATTGAGAACATATTCCCCCCGATACCCTCAGAACTGGTGCTTCCGTTCGCCGGGGCGCTGTCGGCGCGCGACGATATGAACTTCTGGGGCGTCGTCGCGGCAGGGACTGCCGGATCGCTGATTGGGGCGGTCGTGCTGTACATGGTGGGGTATGTGGCGCGGGAAGCGGGGGCGCGGCGACTGATTGCCGCCTATGGACGTTATGTCTTCCTTTCAGAGAACGACCTTGACCGCGCCACGGCGTGGTTTGAACGCTACGGAGAGGCGGTCATCCTGTTCGGGCGGCTGATCCCCGTCATTCGCAGCATCATCTCCGTCCCGGCCGGCTACACGCGCATGAATATCGGCCGTTTTCTGCTCTATACCACGCTGGGCACGCTGCTCTGGAGCCTGATCCTGACCTACGTTGGCCGCGTGCTCGGTGAGAATTGGGCGGACATCAGCAGGGTCATTGAGCCGTATCAGAACGGGACGCTTGCCGTTCTCGTCCTCGCGGCGGGCGGTTTCATCGGCTGGCGGGCGTACCGGCGCTGGCGCGCGCGGTAACAGGCGCGTCTAAGGAGCGCGCCGGGATGGGCGCATCTATGGCGGCGCGGCGCTCGGGAGCGCAGGCTCCGCCTCACACGTGCCCAGCATCTCGTTCAGGGCCGCCAGTTCCGCGCGCGATGCGCCCAATCGCCACGCCGCCTTGATTGTGATCCAGTCGACGGCGTACTGGCACCAGTGGGACTCATTGGGCGGCCGCCACCCCTCCGGGCCTCGCGCGCCCTTTTGGCGGTTGGCGGATGCGCTGACGGCGATGAGATGGCCGCTGTAGTCGAGGGAGTTGGCGTAGGCGCGGCGCGTGTCGGCGTCCCATTCCCACCCGCCGGAGCGATGCGCATTGGCGAGCGGGACCATGTGGTCGACGTCCAGATCACGCGCCCGAACAAAGGTCATGCCCGTGAACGGATCCAGCCATTCCCCCTCACGCACGGCGCATGCATCCTCCCCGGTGAACGTGACGTCCACCAGGGATTCCATGATGAGAACCTCATGCCGCGTGTTCTGACAATCGCCGTCGGCGTCAATCCAGTGCCGCCAGTCGCCGCGATCATACGGCGGCAGGCCTGTCTGCCCGCCGTCTTCGATGACGCGCAGTCTCAGGACGGGTGTTGGGCTGGCAGTAGGGATAAGTTGCGGGGGCGGAGAGGGCGCGGGAGTGGCCGGCGTCACTGCGGGGATCGAGGTTGGGGAGCCTGCGGCGGCGGGCAAGGACGCGGCGGTCGCTGTGTGCGTGGGCTGCGGGGCAAGGGGCGGCGCGGCTTCACAGGCAAGGGCCGCGGCACAAAGGATGATTGCCGCAAGTCTCGTGAGGCGTGCTGCGTCCATACATCATTATTCCGCGTCCGGCAGCGGACGCAGACTGAGACAGCAGCGCCCGGTTTTGGCGAGATTGCCCGCCGGGAATATCAATGACTGTTGACACCCGCGCGCGCCGTCTGATACCTTTCAATTTCCCGGTTCCGAAACGGGGTGGATGATGGAGGAAAATGAGACTTCGTATCAAAACGATGGTGACCAGCGGTTATCGCGCAAGGCTGAATCGCGTGGGGCGCCATCGGCATGACCGCGCTCAGGATGCGCGGATGGCCGCGGATATTGGGAGATGAGCCTCTGACGCGATGATTCGATCCCGCCGATAGCCGGACGGATCAGGCGGGCCGCGCTCTACGGTGAGACGGAGTGGTCTACGGAAATATATGAGACTGAATATCAATAGAGAGATGGTCGCCCCACCCGGGGCAAGGGCGCCGGATTTGGGGCAGGGACGAGTGGAATAGCGCAGCAGGTACTGACGGAGAGGAAACCATGCAGAGTGTGACAAAGATACTGACAGATGCGGCGCGGCGGCCGGCGCTTTTCCTTGCGCTCGGCCTGCTTGCGGGAATCCTGGTGTACTCCGGGTGCTCGACGCCGTCTGCGTCGAACGGCTCCGGCGAGGATCCGGCGCTCCGTGTCGTCGCGACGACAAACATCATCGCCGATTGG
>JAAXGS010000111.1 GCA_012271225.1 Dehalococcoidia bacterium
CGGGCTCGCCTCATGGGTCAAGACGGGCGGCATCCCAGCAGCAGCCGACATGAATGGGGCAGGGTTCGGGTGGCGCGGGACGGCATGGTGACGCTCTTCACCGGATCGTCCCCGCACGGACAGGGCGGCGAGACCGTATTCTCACAGATCGTCGCGGACGTTCTGGGCGTGCCGGAGAGCCATGTGACCGTCCTGCACGGTGATACCGCAACAGTCGCGCACGGCGTGGGCACCTATGGCAGCCGCGCCCTTGTGACCGGCGGCATGTCCGCCAAAATCGCCGCGGAGAAGATTCACGCCAAGATGATGATCCTTGCAGCCCACATGTTGAACTGCCGGGTTGAGGACGTGTCGCTTGCGGACGGAGCGTTCGCCGCGGCAACGGGTGAGCGGGGACGGCTGCCGTTTGCGGAGGTGGCGGCGGCGGCCTATCAACCGCTGACGCGGCCCTCCGATATGGAGTTTGGCCTGGATGAGGACGCGTTCTTTCAGCCCACCGGCCTCACCTATAACTTCGGCACGTACGTCGCCGTTGTTGAGGTGGACCCGGAGACGGGAGACGTCGACCTGCAGCGCCTGTACACCGTCGATGATCAGGGCGTAATCGTGAACCCCATGACCGTTGAGGGGCAGGTGCACGGCGGGGCGGCTCAGGGAATCGGGCAGGCGCTGTATGAGATTTCCGAGTATGACCGGGCAGGGCAGCTGCTGAATGGATCGCTGATGGATTACGCGATTCCGAACGCGGAGATGGTGCCGGAGTTCATCACGGCCTTTTCCGAGACGGCGTCGCCCCTGAACTCGCTTGGTGTCAAAGGGATGGGAGAGGGGCCGACAACCGGCGCGCCACCCGCCGTCGTCAATGCCGTGATTGACGCGCTCTCGCCGCACGGCGTCCGGCACATTGAAATGCCGCTGACTCCGGAGCGCGTCTGGCGCGCCATTCAGGACGCGCGGTGACAGCGGCCTGAACGGGGGGCAATCAGCGCCCGGACACGTTGAACAGGAACGTCACGACGTCCCCGTCCTGAATGATGTAGGTTTTGCCCTCCTGACGGAGCGTGCCGCGGCGGCGGGCCTCCGGGAACTTGCCCTCCGCGTCAAGAAAGTCCTGGTAGGACGTCACCTCCGCGCGGATGAAACCGCGCTCCATGTCCGTGTGAATCTTCCTTCCGGCAGCCAGCGGAGCCGGCGTTCCCGCCTCCAGCTGCCACGCGCGCGCCTCCTGCGGCCCCGTTGTATAGAACGTGATC
>JAAXGS010000112.1 GCA_012271225.1 Dehalococcoidia bacterium
TGACGGAGAAGGACAACAAATGGGCCGGCCTGCCGGACAGCGCGGTCACCACGGTCTGCACGGAGTGCGAGATCGGCTGTCAGGTCACGGCGGAACTGCAGGACGGGCGTCTCCTGCGCGTCACGCCGGACGTTGAGGGCGGCGCAAACGGCGGGCTCGCGTGTATCCACGGCAAGTTTCAGCTTGCGGATGAGGCGCGCCATGAGGCGCGCGCGGTCACGCCAACCGTCAGGAACTCAGACGGCGCGCACGGCGAGGCGGCATGGGATGACGCGATCGCGGCGGCGGCGGAGGGCCTGCAGGCCCGCGCAGGGGATTCAGTGGCCGTCATCGTCTCGCCGCGCGTTGCCAATGAGGACGCCTGGCTGCTGAACCGCCTCGCGCGGGAGACTCTCCGCACGGACCGCGTCGCGCTGGCGGCATCCGCTCCGGCGCGTGTCGGCAGAGAGCTCGCGCCCCTGTTGGGCAGCGGCGCAAACGCAAACCCCATCGGCGATATTGCGCAGTCGCGCGTCGTGGTCGCTCTCGGATCGGACCTGGAGGTCACGCACCCCGTGGCCGCCTATCAGATTCACAAGGCCGTCAACTACAACGACGCAACGCTGATCGGCATCGGGCCCGGCGACTATCCGGAGCTTCGCCGCGCGTCCGAGCACTGGCTGGCGTGCGCCGAGGGCGGGGAGCCTGCTGTGCTGCGCGGTATTCTGCGCGCTCTGCTCGATGCGAACCTGCTCCATGATGAGTTCATCGAGGAGTCCGTCGATGGCCTGACGGAGTTTGCAGAGAGTCTGGCCGCGATGTCGGTGGATGATGCGGCGGCGGAGGCGGGGGTTGCCGCAGAAGATCTGCGCCGGACGGCGCGGCTCATCGGCGCCACCGGCCCCGCGTCGTTCGTCTATGGCGCGCGTGAGGATGACCAGGACGGACTGTCCGGACTGCTGGGCGCGCTCGCTGCCGTGACCGGCAACATCGGCGGGGCGCAGGGCGGAGGTCTCCACGTGCTGCGGCCCGGCGGCGGCAATGCCCAGGGTGTGACCGATGTCCTTGGCCCGGACGCCGCAACGCTGGACGAGGTGATCGAGGCGATTGAGGCCGGCGCCGTGACCGCCCTGTACTGGACGGGCGATATTCCGGCGGAGTTGAACGAGCAGAAACGCGTCCGCCTGCTCACTGCGCTCGACCGCCTGGAGTTCCTGGTTGTTCAGGGGCTGATTATGGATGAGGCGCTGACGTCATTGGCCGACGTAGTGATTCCCGCCGCCGCCGCCATCGAGCGCGAGGGCACCTATACAAACGCGGAACGCCGCGTGCAGCGCGTGCGGGCCATCGGCGACGCGCCGGGGGACGCGCGGCCGGTCTGGCACGCGCCGGCAGACATTGCCCGGCAGATGGGCGCGCCCGATTTCGGCTACACCGGCGCTGCGGACATCTTTGCCGATATTGCCACCGGCGTGCCGCAGTATGCCAGCATGACCTATGAAATGCTCGACTCCGGCCTGACCGGCCAAACCTGGCCTCTGCAGGAGGACAGTGGAACCGGGCGGCTGTATCAGGACGGCGCCTTCGGCAACGCGAGCGGACGAATTCGCCTGTCCGCCGCCATCCTGGAGCAGTAGTGCGGTCCTCAACCCGCCGCCGCGGGAGAGGCTATCCAGTCTGCCCAGGCTGCGCCGGTCAATGATTGCGACGGCCGCAACCTGGTACTTGCGGGCGCATGATGACGATCGTCCGCTGGGCGTGTATATCCGCGACGATACGCCTCTTGAACCCGCGCCCGGCATCATCATTGAATCGGACGACTCCAACCATACGTGGAGACGGGCGGAGGTTGTCTCTGTGGAATCCCTGCCGCACGCCTGCTCAATGCCGCGTTACGCGGTGACGGTCCGCGTTCTGGTTGCCGCATGACGATGGAACAGCCCCCCGCCCGAGCCGGAGAGACTGGCAACGGCGATGAGACCGTGCGCCGCTGCTGGCCGGACGCGGAGTCGGACCCCGAGATGGTCGCATACCACGATCAGGAATGGGGAACACCCCTGCACGATGACCAACGACTGTTTGAGTTCCTTGTGCTTGAGGGGTTTCAGGCGGGGTTGTCGTGGCGCACCATCCTCAGGAAGCGCACGGCGTTTCAGCGCGCGTTTGACGGCTTTGACGTGGAGAAGGTCGCGCGGTACGGCGACGATGACGTGGCGCGGCTGCTTGCCGATCCGGGTATCGTGCGGAATCGGCTCAAGGTCCTTGCGGCGATTACCAACGCGCAGCGATTCATTGAGATACAGAAGGAGTTCGGCTCCTTTGATCGCTACATCTGGCAGTTCACGGACTACAAGACGCTGCGCCGTGACACGCCGATACGGGGCTGGGAAGACGTCCCGGCCACGACGCCGGAGTCCGACGCGATGTCACGAGATCTGAAGTCCCGCGGCTTCAAGTTCGTCGGCTCGACAATCTGTTACGCGCACATGCAGGCCACGGGCATGGTCAATGACCACAGCGAGGGCTGTTTCCGCTCCGGCGTCGGCGATTGGTAGCGGCGCAGCAGGCGGCCGCTTCAGTTCATTATTACCGTCGCCTGCCGTCCCTCTCGAAGTCATTGCTTATACCCCAATCTCTTTCAACCGAGCCAGTAGATGCTCTTGAGACTGATCCCCCTTCACTGAGTTACAGAAATTGCACAGCAGTTGAAGGTTGTCGATGTGGTCGTGACCACCTTTAGACCGGGGCACGATGTGATCTATGGTGAAGTTTCTAAACGGAAACGACACCTTGCAACCGGCACAGACCCCCTCCTGTCGGCCAAAGAGGGTGTGTTTCTGAGTCCGATAGGGTGGGATTTGCTCCAGGTCGGTCCGTACCGGTACATCTGTGCGGTAGACTGCCTGCAAACCGAACAACCCTAGGTCTTGCTGCAGGCGTAACTCCACAAGGTCCTTAGCCTTGGGGGAGAGATCAATCCCTACCCACTGCCGTTCTAGCTTTTCAGAGGCAACCAGAGCGGTAGCACAGCCACAAAATGGATCCAGGACTACATCGCCCCTGTTGCTGCTGGCCTGAATAATTCGCTCGAGCAGGGCCAGGGGTTTTTGGGTCGGATAGCCAACCCATTCTCCTGCACGCTTATTGAAGTTGGTGAAGCCGATTGGTTCCAATACCAAGCTTTGCGGCGGATTTCCGCGATCTGCGGCGGCGTAACGCTTGAGGCCGGGCCAGATACCCTTGGTTGGATGGTGAATAAGTCCGGCGGCATCCAGGGCATCAAGCCGTTCTTGGACACCTTCAATACTTCTGTAGCCAGGGATGAAGTGTCGCTCTATGTATTCGGCGTATGCTCCTGTTTTTGGTGGAGACCAGCAACGCCCTTTAGCGTACACGTCGTACCCCTTCCAAGGTGTCGTACTGGGCAATCCCGGAGCAGTGCCGTGAAGGGGGCCAGTCAGGTCGGAGAACCTGACTGGCCCCCTTGCGTCAGTCTGAGGGTAGGCTTTCCTGATCTCCTCTTCCGACTTGGGGATCGCAATATCTAGGCCGTTCCACGTCCAACCTTGGCCCTTTGCGTAGTAGAGAATGTGGTCAACGTTCCGGCCAAACCGCTGAGGATCATTATGCGCTGTTGACCTTCTCCAAACCAAGTGATTGCGAAACTGCCCCGCGCCGAATACCGAGTCCATCAGCAGTTTGAGATAATGGCTCGCCGTATCGTCGCAATGGAGATAGATGCTTCCCGTGTCCTTCAATACCCGGCGCATCTCCAGAAGTCGTACCGCCATCATAATCAGATACGACTTCATGCCTTTCCCGTGGGCTGCCAGCGATGAGTCGATTATCCCATAGAGGGCAGGGTGAGACTCGGCAATCATCCCATGCCATGCCTCATCAACGTCGCTCAGAGTCCAAGTATCCTTGAACGCTGCCCCGGCCGCTGCACTGCCGACCGGAGCGGCGTAGTCTTGATTGGAGTTGAAAGGTGGATCGAGGTAGATGAGATCCACACACTCGGAGTTCATGCCCCGGAGAATGTCCAAGTTGTCGCCCGTCCACAAAGTGCGGTTGACAAAGTTGAGGGCTGACATCATACCACTCCCGCAAGCAACTCATTATCACCGCCGCCCGCCCGTTGCGCGTTCAGCGAAT
>JAAXGS010000113.1 GCA_012271225.1 Dehalococcoidia bacterium
TTCCTGCTGTTCCGGAGCCTTGTGGAACAGGAGGGCGTCCTGATTATCACAGCGACGCATGACCGCGCGATCATTTCGCAGGCGGACAGGGTGCTTGAACTTCGGGACGGCCGTCTGAGCGGTTGATGTTTTTTAATCGACGCCCCCGCTCCGGCGCACGGAGCGCGGGATGGCAGTAGCCGTCTTTGCGCGGCGGCGGCATGAAGGATTCGACGCTCGCCCCGGCGCACAGAGTCCGGAATTGCAATAGGGCGGTGGTCAGGAGCGGGCGGCGGCGACCATCCCGGCGATGGCGGGGAGGTCCTCCGCGCGCCGGTACGCAATCATCAACTCATCGACGCCGAACGACTCCATTCTCTGCAGATGCTCCCGCAGGCTTGCGGCGTCAACAAAGACCAGTTCCGCCGCCAGTTCCTCATAGCCGGCCGCGCCCGGCTCACGGCCGCACAGCTGTTGAAGGTTGTAGTTGCGGCCAAAGTTGGTGACCCACCACTCGCGCACCTCCGCCGGCTCCACGTAGCCGAGCGTTGTCGTGATCTGAAAGTTGGGGTTCCGCGCTGCTTTCCGCGCCTCATGCGCCGTTTCAAGCAGGCGCGCGTTGCTTGTGTACAGGTGCACGCCGTCCGCCGTATCCCGCGCGATGTCAAGCCAATAGCGGCTCATCGACGCGATTGAGATGGACACGTGTTCCTGCGCCGGACTGACGCGCTGTGACACATCCCGGTACGTGAATGCCGCGCCGTCCAGGCTGACAGTTTCCCCGGAAAGCAGGCCGTTGATGATCGTGATGGCCTCCGTCACCGCCTCATCCGGGCGATCGGCGTCAATGCTGGCGATGTACGGGCGCGAACCGCGGCCCAGAGAGAGATCGACGCGCCCGCCGGAGAGCTGATCGAGCGTCGCCGCGGCGTGGGCGATGACGGCGGGGTTGCGGTGATACGGCGCCATGACGCCCACGCCGATACGGACTGTTGACGTGTACATCGCCGCCAGGGTCGCCGTGGTCCACACCTCCCACTGGGAGAACGCCGCATCGGGTATCCAGATACGCTCAAACCCGAGCGAATCGTACGTGCGGATATGGTCCACAAGCTCCGTCACGGGGGTTCGCACCGCCAACTCAACACCAATTCGCATTCTCTCCCCCTTGTGACGAAATGACGGACACGACACACCATTAGGCTGCGGCAGGCGGTGCGGCGCGTCAAGCGATGGGAGGAACTGCCGGGCGCGGGCGACTATAGTTGATGGGGCGGTCGCCGGAACTCGATAATTTTCGACCCGGCGGCGGCCGGACGGGCGAGACCGGCGTGGGAGGAGCAGGCCCGTGTTTGAAGGGATTTTTGCAGACCTTGAGGCCGTCCTCGACGATCCGGGGCCGTTTGTCCGCTTTGTCATCATCTGGGGCGGCGGCGCTCTGATTCTGATGGCGGGGGCGTGGATACTCCTGCCGCAGATTCTGCGGGCGTTTCTTGGATCGCTTGACCGCGTCTTTCCGGGCGGTTTTGAGCGGCTCCATGAGGATTACGGCGCCAGGCTTGTTCAGGCCGCGCTGGCCATCATCCTTATCGGAACGCTGGAGATCATCGGGGCATACGTCCTGGGAAATGACTCCGTCACGCGCGGCGCACTGGCGGCCACAGGACGATGGATCGTTGACACGGCCATCGGCAGCGCCGTTCTCGTCGTTCTCATCGTGATCGGCGGTCTCATCGCCATGCGGGTCGTCTCATTCAGCGTCCCGCGTCTGGTGGAATCGCATATGCGCGGGCGCGGTCAGGCGGCGGCGCTGGAGGAAACGCAGAAGAACATCGACACACTGACGAACGTCCTGAGCGGCGCCGGACGCGGAGTCATCGCGCTGCTGATGGCGCTCCTGATCCTCAGCCAGATTGGGGTCGATCTTGCGCCGCTGCTCGTGGCCGCGGGCGCGCTTGCCGTCGGCGTGGGATTCGCCGTGCAGAACCTGATTCGGGACGTGCTGGGGGGCATATTCATCACGCTTGAGAATCAGTACAGGGTTGGCGATGTTGTGCGCATCGCCGGAATTGGAGGCCTTGTCGAAGACATCAACCTGCGGCGCACGGTGCTGCGGGACCTGGACTACAGGCAGCACACCATTCCCAACGGCGCGATCACAACGACGACGAATTTCACCAAGGACAAGTCCCGTGTGAACATCAATATCGCCGTCGCCTACAAGACCGATCTTGAGCACGCCATTGAGGTGCTCAACCGGATTGGCCAGGAGTTGGCGGATGATGAGGAGTGGGGGCCGATCATTCTCGACCCCATTCAGGTGCTGCGCGTCGATAACTTTGGCGATTCCGGCATCGAGATCAAGGTGCTGGGGGAGGTGCTGCCCATTCGGCAATGGGACGTGGCGGGGCAGTACCGCCTGCGCGTGAAGAGCGCATT
>JAAXGS010000114.1 GCA_012271225.1 Dehalococcoidia bacterium
ACTTGCGCGCAACCTGGCGCGGGAGTTGTGGGCGGACAACATCCGCGTGAACGTCGTCGCGCCGGGTCTGATCCGCACGCGGCTGGGCGCGGACGCCGATGGCATCGCCGTGCCGGACCGGGCACTGGCGCGGCGCGGCCACGTCTCGGATGTCGCCCATGCCGCGCTCTATTTCGCCTCCGATGAATCCGCGTGGGTCACGGGACAGGTGCTCGCCGTGGACGGCGGCGTCGACGCGGGCGGCCGGGGGCTCTGGGACATGGAGCGCTAAACCCGCCCCGGGGCGCGAATCGGTTTCAGATTCCTACCCCGCCGCACGCTGGGCGGTCCATTCGCCGCGCCCCCGCAGGGCGCAATCGGCAGCAGAGCCCGGCGCTCTCCCCATCAGTCATTAGTCGGCCGGACTTTCGCCCAACGCGACTTGGTGCCATAATGCCGTATCCGGGGGGAGGATGGGCGGCGTGTCTATGACCAACCATCAGCAACGCGATCGGCAGGGCGCCGTCGCCATGCCGCTGGATGATGTGCGCGTGATTGATCTGACGTGGCACGTCGCGGGGCCCTTTGCGACCCGCCGCCTTGCCGATTACGGCGCGGACGTCATCAAGATCGAGCGGCCCGGCGCTGGCGACCCCGCCCGTGACATGCCGCCCTTTTACCGGGACGTGCCCGGCCCTGAACGCAGCGGCCTGTTTCTGTACGCCAACCTCGGCAAGCGCTCCATGACCCTGAATCTCAAATCGGAGCGCGGACGGCAGATCGTCCGTGACCTTGTCCGTGACGCGGACGTGGTGGTGGAGAGCTTCCGGCCCCGCGTTCTGCCGTCCCTGGGGCTCGACTACGACGCCCTGCGCGCCGTCAACCCGCGCCTGGTCATGACCTCCGTCAGCAGCTTTGGGCAGACCGGCCCATATCGCGATTGGGAGGCGACGGACCTCACCACCTATGCCATGGGCGGGCCCATGATCAACTCCGGCCATCCGGAGCGGGAGCCGCTGCAGTCCGGCGCGCATGTGGCCAGCTTCCACGTTGGCGCGGTCGCCGCTGCAGCCACGGCCATGCACCTGCTGGGCGTTGCGGCGGACGGCGAGGGCGATCACATCGATATCGGCGCCTTTCCCGTGTGGATGGGAGCGATTGATCGCCGCCAGAGCTATCTGATGAGCTATCAGTACGGCGGCATTGTGTCGACGCGCCCCTATCCCCAATCGGCAATCGGCTCCGGCGTCTGGCAGTGTCAGGACGGCTATTTCATGACGACGGCGGGGCCAGCGATGTTCCCGCGCATGATGCAGATGGTGGGGATGGGTGAGCTGCTCTCACAGCCGGAGTGGGCGACGCCCCTCGCGCGGTCCCATCCCGATCGGCTGGATGAATCGATGGCGGTCATCGTGCCGTGGATGCTGGAGCGCACCAAGAAAGAGGTCCGTGACGCCTGTCAGGAATACGGAGTCCTTGGCGGCCCCATCAACTCATTCGCAGACCTCTATCACGATGCGCACTTTCAGGAACGCAACTTCTTTCAGCAGATTGACCACCCAACAACCGGCCCCCTCGCCTATCCCGGGTACCACATCAAGCTCCACCTGGGGGACGGCGAATCGATGCCGGAACGGCGGCGCGCGCCGCTGCTGGGTGAGCATACGGATGAGATTCTGCGTGAGCGGCTCAATCTCGGCGCGGATGAGATATCCGATCTGCGCGCGCAGGGGGTGGTGTAAGCAATGGTCAGCACCGGATCACGAAAGCTGCCGCTTGAGGGCGTGCGCATCATCGATTTCACCGTTGTGTGGGCCGGGCCCTACGGCACGCAGATACTCGCGGACTGGGGCGCGGAGGTCATCCGCGTGGAATCCATCAAGCACTTCCCGCCCACCACGCGCGGGACGGTGGCGCGGCCGGAAAAGGGCATGGCGTCGCTGGGCGGGGCGACCACGCAGTTCCCGGACAATGAGCCCGGTGAGCGGCCCTGGAACCGCTGGGCATCGTTCAACGCGCACGCGCGGAACAAACGCAGCATGACCGTGGACCTGCGCCGGCCGGAGGGTCAGGAGGTCCTCGACCGCCTGCTGGCGCTTTCGGACGGGGTGATGGAGAACAACGTGCCCATCAGCATGGAGCGCGTGAACCTCACGTGGGAGCGCGTGCGCCGGGTCAATCCGCGCGCCGTCATGATCCGCCAGCCGGCCTTTGGCATCGATGGCCGCTACAAGAACTACCGCACCTTCGGCAGTCACATGGCGGCGGTCGTC
>JAAXGS010000115.1 GCA_012271225.1 Dehalococcoidia bacterium
ATGGCCGCCCTGTTAGAGGCGGCGCGCGCGGCGGGCCTGTTCATCGTCCACACACGGATTGAGCGTGATGATGCCCCGGACGCCGTTCACCTGATTCATCATATCGTCGCGCAGACCTTTGGCGCGGTGGCGGACGCGCCCGGCGGCCCCGCGTTGATGCCGGGAACGTGGGGCGCGGAGACCCACGAGCAGCTTGCGCCGCAGGCGGGCGAGCACATCGTGACCAAGCGCAGTTTCTCCGCCTTCTATGGCACGGATCTCGAGACGGCGCTGCGGCGGCGCGCCATCCGCACCGTGATCCTGGCGGGCACGGTGACCTATGCATGCGTTCTGCACACCGCCTTTGACGCCAACGTTCGTGATCTTGACGTTATCGTCGCCTCGGACGGCGCCGCGTCCTGGGCACCGGACCTGCAGGCGCCCACACTGCGCATCGTCGACCTCATCCTCGGCGGCACTGCGGCGACCGGTGAGATCATCGAGGCGCTGGCACTGGCGGCGCGCGGCGGGACCGACGCCGCCGGCGCATAGCGCGCTACGCCGCCCGCCCTGTTGTTTGCTACCATTTGAGAAAAGAACTGTGCGGAAAGCGAGTTGAACGATGAGTTCCTATGAGACTGTCCTGTATGAGAAACAGCGCAACGGCGTGTTGATCACGCTCAATCGCCCGGAGACGCTGAACGCGATCAGCCGGCAACTGGAGCATGACGTTGCGGAGGCGTTGACGGAGGCGGAGCAGGACCCGGAGGTCCGCGCGATTGTCCTGACGGGAGCGGGGCGGGCGTTCTCCTCCGGATATGACATCGGCGGGGGGCGGCCGGACACCGTGTGGCCGTACGGCATGCCGCAGGGGTGGAGCGCGGCGCAGCTGCTGGATGACTGGCGTGACCGCTCACGCGGAGAGACGGCCAAGCTGCTGCAGATATGGGAGCTGACCAAGCCGGTCATCGCCGCCGTCAACGGCTGGTGCATGGGGGGCGGCTCCTGGTACGCCCTTGCGTCGCACATGACGTACGCGTCAGAGGACGCGGTCTTCGCTCAGCCGGAGATCCGCATGATTTCCAACACAAACTTCTTCTGGACGCTGAACGCGGGCTATAAGCACGCGCTGCGTTACGGCCTGACGGGCGATCACATCGACGCTCAGGAGGCGCTGCGCATCGGCCTGGTGAACGACGTTGTGCCCGCGGACGACCTGCTTGAGCACTGCTTCCGCGTTGTCGAACGTATCGCGCTGGTCTCGCCGGAGACGGTAAAGATCAATCTGTATGTTGCGACGATGGGGCTGGAGATGATGGGGCTGCGGAACGCGCTTGTTCTCAACGATGAGTTGTCCGCCCATGTGCAGAGCTCGCAGCGAGAGGATTTTAAGCGGGAGATGATGGACGCGCAGAGAGAGGGCGGCCTGCGGGCGTTTCTGCAGGTGCGCGACGGGCCATTCCAGCCGGAGCCGTTTGGGCCGCGCTCACGTCCGCGCGGAGGCTGATTTTTCCAGCGGCCTCCCCGCCGTACCTGCGGCGTGGGGTTTGTCATAATGGTTCGGCGCATCCGGCGCGTCCTGTCTCTCACAGCAGGCACAGCGGGCGGGGGTAGCTCAGTGGTAGAGCTCCTGCCTTCCAAGCAGGTTGTCGCGGGTTCAATTCCCGTCCCCCGCTCCATCCGCCGCCCGCCCCGATAGAGCGCGGCCGCCTCCCCGGGTCACTCGACCGTGACGGATTTGGCCAGGTTTCGCGGCTGATCGATGTCCGCCCCGCGCAGCAGGCCAATCTCATAGGCCAGCAGCTGCAGCGGCGCCGTCGCCGCGACGGGCAGCAGCAGCGGCGGCGTGGGCGGGATGAAGAGGGCCTCATCGACCTGCCCGGCAAGCGTTGTGTCGCCGTCGGTGAGCACGCCGATGACATGCCCGGCGCGTGCCTTGATCTCCGTGATGTTGATCGCCATACGGTCGCGCAGCGCCCCCTCGCACGCCAGGGCGATTGTGGGCATCTGCTGATCGATGAGCGCGATGGGGCCGTGTTTCATCTCGCCTCCGGCCCCGCCCTCCGCGTGGATGTAGGCGATCTCCTTCAGCTTGAGCGCGCCCTCCAGGGCGATGGGATAGAGGGAGCCGCGCGCCAGAAGCAGGCAGTTGTCGCTTCCGGTCAGGCGCTCCGCCGTGGCGCGCACGGCCTCCCGGCGCTCCAGGATCTCGCTGATGATCCCCGGCAGCCGCTCCAGGTCCAACAAATGCCGGCTCACCTGTCCGGCCGTGAGCGCCTGCCGTCTGGCGCCGGCGTCAATTGCCAGCAGGTACAGGCACAGAATGACGGAGGTAAAACTCTTTGTCGCGGCCACGCCCACCTCAAGCCCGGACCGCATATCCATTGTGAAGTCCGCAATGCGCGCGGCCTCGCTATCGAGGGCGTTGGTGATGACGATGCATTCCGCGCCCTGCTCGGCGCTGTGCTGCATCGCTGCCAGAGTGTCCAGCGTCTCGCCAGACTGCGTGATGGCGATGATCAGATCGCCCGCGCCAGGTCCAATGTCACGATGCCGCAGCTCAGAGGCGATCTCCACCTCCGCGGGGATGCCGGCGAGGGATTCAAAGTATCGGCGCCCCACCAGCGCCGCGTGGTGGCTGGATCCGCAGCCCGTGAGGATAATACGCCGCGCGGCGGCCAGCCGTTCGGACAACGCGGGGTCGTAGTCCGGCTCGAGCCATCCCGATTCAAGATCAACCCGTCCGCGCAGGGCGTCCGTCAGGGCCTGCGGCTGCTCCATGATCTCCTTGAGCATGAAATGCTTGTACATCCCCTTTGCCGCCCGCAGAGGATCGCGCGTGACCTCCGTGAGTTCCCGCTCAACGGGCTGCCCCGTCAGTGTTGAGAGCTGCGCGCCCTCCGGGCTGAGCACGGCGATCTCGCCATTGTTGAGCGGCAGCGCCCGGCGCGTGAACGGGACGATGGCGGGCAGATCGCTGGCCGCGTAGGTCTCGCCGTCGCCCAGGCCGATGACGAGCCCACCCGCGTTGCCCGCGCGCACGGCGATGATCCTCTCCGGCTCCTGCGCGCACGCGACCAAAAACACCAGCGCGCCGCGCATGTCCGGCAGGATGGACATGACGGCCTCCAGGGCATCGAGGCCCCTGTCCAGCGCCTCTTCTATGAGATGAGGCAATACCTCCGTATCCGTCTGTGAGGTAAAGCGGTGCCCGCGCGCGGCCAACTCCGTGGCAAGGGCGCTGTAGTTCTCGACGATGCCGTTCTGGACGACGGAGACGCGCCCCGTGCAGTCCATGTGCGGGTGGGCGTTGGCGAGCGACGGCGCGCCGTGCGTGGCCCAGCGCGTGTG
>JAAXGS010000116.1 GCA_012271225.1 Dehalococcoidia bacterium
CCAATGAACGCGGGGGCGTCAACCTGAATCGGCTGCCAGATGGCCAGCGTGAGATCCAGGCTGGGCTCACCGGTCGACGAGTCGACGTAGCCGGCATCGACGAGAATCTGCCGCGCCCGCTCCTTGTCCTGTTCAGGAGTGGTGGTGCCGATCACGTCACCGAAGCCGGGGATCTGTCCGCAGCGCTCGGCCGGCATGGCCCACGGGGACGTCGGATAGAATCCGCAGCCCGTCGGAAGCACGTACCAGTCATCACGCACCGTGGTGATGTAGTTCTGGTTATCGATGGCCAGCGCGAAGGCCTCGTTCACGGCCGGGTCATTCCACGGCTCCCGGTTCTTGTTCAGGAACATGGCCGGGCTGAAGGATGAGGCGATGACGCGCGGCCAGAACTGGCAGATCTCCTGAGAGCACTCCTGCAACAGGGTGTCCGCCTGGCTGCCGGTGTAGCCGGAGGCGTTGCCGACATGCAGCCGACCCGCGCGCAGGGCGACGGGGACGTTGGTCCGTGACAGGAACTGCATCTGGACGCCATCCAGGTACGGAAGCGGCGCATCCCAGTAGTTGTCATTGCGCTCGAAGATGTACGCCTCTGCCGGAGTGTGGTGCACCAGGCGGTACGCGCCGCTGGTCACGCTCGACGGGGCGTCGCGCATCGAGGCCAGATCTCCCGTATCGTTGAACTCCTTCTCGTAGACGTGCGCCGGAAAGATGACGTTGTACGGCTGGCCGATCACCTCGATGATCGCCGGCTTGGCGTATTCGAGGTTGAAGACCACCGTCAGATCATCCGGACACGTAATCGTGTCCACCGCCTTGAAGTGAACCCCGCGCGGGCTGCGCCGCAGGCCGCGGCTCTGCCGGAGGGTGTCATACGACCACTTGATGTCATTGCACGTGACCGGCGTGTTGTCTGACCACTGCACGCCGTCACGCAGCGTGAACGTGACCGCCAGCCCGTCAGCTGAACTCTCCCACGCGGTCGCAAGGTCCGGCTTGAACTCGAAGAACGCGTTGTTGGAGAAGTCCTCTCTTGTGCCCCACGTTCTCGGGCGGATCAGCATGTTGTTGAGCAGGTGCCCAACCGGGAACGCGATCCCCGCCGCCTCTTCCCACGGAATGTACGGACTCTCAATGGTGTATGAGGTCAAGAGCGTGCCGCCGTACCGCGCGTCCGGATCAAGCGGAATTCCGCTGACGGAGGTCTCCATCATGGTTTCGCCGCCCGTTGCCGGCGTCGGCGGAGTGCTGTCCGTGATGTCCATGCCGACGGTTGGAATTGCTGCCGGATCCTCGCCGTTCTCTGCCGGCTCCTCGCCCGGGCCACATGCGGCGGCAACAAGCGCAAGCATGGCCACCAACCCAACAAGGAGCATTGTCCATCTACTCATAACATTCCCCTCCCCACTACAAGACATGACTCAACGATTATGACAGTCCAAAGAACGCTGTCAACCCTAGATGGTCTAGGGTAAGGCCTGCCCTGCGCGGGCACCTGCCCCGGACACTCCCGGAGAGGTGGATGACAGGCGTCCGCGCTCAGTCTGACAGCCACACGTGATCGTAGCGCAGGTGCGGGCCGTACTCCGCCAGGAAATCCGGGGCCGGCATCAGCCCCCGCACGCTGCTGCCGTACACGGGAACAAGGACGCCGTGCGACACAATGATCTTGGCCTGCTCCTCCAGGGCCAGCTCCAGCGCGTCCCATGCCAGATTCCGCCTGCTGTCCGGATCCCTGTCCATGCTCATGGCGTCAATCAGGTCATCCACCTCGGCGCTGCTGAATCCGTTGAAGTTGTCGCGGGCGTCCGTATAGAAATGGCCGTAGAGGAGCAGATCCGGGTCCACTCCAATGGCCCAGTCCGCGTGGACAACGGCGTCAAACTCCCCCTCTGAAAGGCGTTTTGTGAACTGATCGTCCGCCAGAACATCAGACGCGGCGTTGATCCCGATCTGCTGCAGATCAGAGATCACGGCGGAGACGGTCTTCTCCGTGTCCGGGCTGAAGAGCAGTGACAGGGACAGCTCGCCCGGGGAATACCCCAGGGCCGCCAGGATTTCCCGGGCCCGCGCCTTGTCCGCGGCCGGGGATGACGTGGTGGCAAAATCGCCGTAGCCGGGAATGACGGTGCATCGCTCAATCGGCATCGCCCAGACGGACGAGGGATACAGTCCGCACCCCGTGGGGGACACATGCCAGCCGTTGTGGACGTTCCTCACGTACTTGGTGTTGTCGACGGCCAGGGCAACCGCCTCCTTCAGGCGGCTGTCATTCCACGGCTCACGCGCGTGATTGAGGAGAAGGTGGTGGGTCTGGCCCAGGGCCAGCGTGCGCGGCCAGAACTGGCAGGCGCCGCACTCCGCGTCCAGCAACTCCGCCTCCTCCCCGGAGTATCCGGACGGCCTGCCGACGTGCAGGACGCCGGTCCTCAACGCCGCCGGCATCGCCGACTCCTCCATGGCGACCATTTCAAGCCCGTCAAGATACGGGAACGGCTGATCCCAGTAGGCGTCGTTTCTCCGATACGTGATCCTCTCGCCGGGGAGATACTCATCGATGACGAACGGGCCGGTGGTCACGGCGGGAGGCTCATCGCGCATGGACGGCGTGTCATTGGCGTAGATGTGCCGGGGGCGGACGATGTTGTGCGGCAGGGCGATGGCATCGAGGAGGGCCGGCTTTGGCTGGGTCAGGCTGAAGACGACGGTCAGGCTATCCCTGCACGTGACGTCCTCAATCACCGACATGTGCGCGGCGCGCGGACTGCGGATAAGACCCTCGCTCGTGCGGATTGTGTTGTAGGACCACGCGACATCCTCGCACGTCAGGGGTGTTCCGTCCGACCACGAAACGCCGCGCCGCAGCGAAAAGAGCACGGAGAGGCCGTCCGGCGATGTCTCCCAGCCGGACGCCAGGTCCGGGTGAATCTCCAGAAAGCCGTTCCACTGAAAGTCGTCTGTGGAGCCCCAGGTGCGCGGCTGCGCCAACATATTGTGGAGGGGATGCATGGTCACAAAGGACGCGCCCTCAACCTCCTCCCACGTGTTGAACGCATAGTCGGAGTACCAGATTGCGGCGGTCAGCGTTCCGCCCCGTTCCGCCCGGGCGGGCGTCGGCTTGCCGCTGACGGACGCCCGGTCCGGCGCGCGCGTGGCGGTGGGTGAGACGTTTGAGATGACCGGCGTGGCGGTGGGCGTAACCGCGCCGCCGCCTGCGTTATCGCCCGGGCCGTTTGGGGACGGCGTTCCGTCAGCGGATCCGCCGCCGAACAGGGTGCATCCGGCCAGCGTCAGCATCAGAGCGATGCAGAGGCCAAGAACCAGCCCCGGCCGGCCGGCCCGTGTTTGTCGCATGGGTTGCCTGTGTGCGGTCGTCATTCCAAATCCGCCCGTAGCGGTTATTTGATTATGCAGCACACATGCCCCCCGTCAACACGGGAACGCGGCGCGTCCGTGCCGAGGCTGCCATTCGGCGCGCGCCCATCGCCCCACTGCGCTACTCTGGTTCAGAGCAACGCGGACGGCAACGGGGACGTGGAATCACATCACATCGGACATTTTGGCAATGATGACACCGGAGGAACGACACGGAGAGCGGCGCGGCGCGCGCCTTGACGCGCTGCCAAACGCATCGGCCAGCATAATGACGCCGCACGAGCGGTACGCGGAGGCATCCGCCGCTCTCCGCCGGGCGGAGGAGCGCGTGCGAAGTCTGACGGAGCAGCTTTCTGCCCTTGCGCAGGCGTTGGACAGCGCCCCGCTCACGCTGATGCCGGCGCATGAATCGGCGCGGGACGCGCTGCCGCTCCACGTGACCACACACCCCTTCCGGCAGGAGATCGACCTGACGTCATGGCCGGACGCGGACGCTATTATTGGGGCGCTGGCAGACCTGCACGCCGCGCGTTCCCGCGCGTTGGCGATGCGGGCATGGATGCTGCCGGAGGATCAGTCCCGCGCGGAGGAAATCCCGCACGGGCTGACGTGAGCATGCGCAGAACGCAATGAGGACGCAATGACACAGGCGCAAACAGGCCAGGCGCGCAGGGCGAAACGCCCGGTTGATGAGGACCTCCTGGTCCTCTTCGACGGCCACGCGCTGTTTCATCGCGCGTTCCATGCCATCAAGACAACGTTCTCCGTATCGCATTCCGGAGAGCCGACAACGGCGGTGTACGGCGTATCGTCCTCCCTGCTCAAGGTTCTTGGCCAGATGCGGCCCGCCTACGCCGCCGTTGCCTTTGACATGTCCGGCCCAACGTTCCGGCATGAGATGTACGCGGAGTACAAGGCGCAGAGGCCGCACATGCCGGACGAGATGCGCGCCCAGTACGGCCGCGTGCGGGAGGCCGTGGAGACAATCGGCCTCCCCATCGTTGAGCTTCAGGGCTACGAGGCGGATGACGTTCTGGGACATTTCTCCCGCCGCGCCACGGAGCGCGGCCTGCGCACCGTGATCGTCACCGGAGACCAGGACACAATGCAGCTTGTCTCGCCGACGGTGAGCGTCCTGTATCAGGGCGGCGGGCGCGGGGAAACGCTCTATGATCCCGCAACCGTTGAGGGGCGCTACGGCCTGACGCCGGATCAGATACCGGACATGAAGGCGCTGCAGGGCGATCCGTCAGACAACATCCCGGGCGTGCCGGGCATCGGACAGAAGACGGCCTCCGCCCTGCTCCAGGAGCATGGAACCGTTGGCGCGATCTATGAGCGCGTCGAGGACATTACGCCGGAACGTCTGCGTCAAAGGCTGATCGACGGGCGCGACGCCGCGGCGCAGGGGCTGGAGTTGACCCGGATCGTCACCACCCTCGATCTGCCCGTGTCCCTGGATGACCTCCACTGGCAGGAGCGCTTTGACCGCGCCCGCCTCATCGAGTTCTTTCGTGCGATGGAATTCAACTCGCTCATCACTCGAATACCGGATTTCGGTCAGGCGGACGCGGGCGCGGCAGCCCCCGCCCCCATCGCGCCGGACGTTGACGCCACATACCGCGTGATCGCCGCGCCGCAGGACCTTGACGCCCTGCTGAGTGAAATCGCGCAGACGCCGCGCGTCGCCCTTGTCGTTCCATCGACGTCTCCCAAGATCATGGAGGGCGCAGCCGTGGGGCTTGGGATTGCGTGGGCGGCGGGACAGGCCGCCTACGTCCCGCTCATGGAGGAGGGGCTGGCAATCCGCACCCGGACGGCGGGAGACATGCTAGACGAGCTGGGCCGATTCCTTGCCGAAAACGGCCCTGACGGCTCTGCGCGCCGGCTCGTCGTTCACGTCGCGCGGGAGGCGCTGCCCTTCCTGGACAGCGGCGGCGTCAGCGTGCGCAACCCCGTGTGGGACACGGCGGTCGCGGCGCACATGCTCGGCAAGCCATCGACCGTGCTTTCCCATCTTGTTCTGGCGGAGTTTGGGCAGGAGTTGCCAACCCTGGCGGAACTGTTGGGCAGCGGCGCGAAGGCGATTCCGTTTCACGCGCTCGATGGAGAACGCGCGATGCAGTACGCCTGCTCCGCCGCCGACTACATTCTTCAGATGCAGGAGCGGTGGGCTCCGATCCTCGCGGAACAGGGAAGCACGGACCTGTTTGAGGGACTTGAGATGGCGCTTGCGCCGACCCTCTCCCGCATGGAGCGGAACGGCGTGCGGTTGGACACCGGTCTGCTGCAGCGCATGTCAGAGGAGATGCACGCCCAACTGGACCGGATGACGCAGGAAATCTACGATGAGGTCGGCGCGGCGGCCGGCATGGATGAGCCGCTGGTCTTCAATCTCAATTCACCCAAACAACTGGGCGAGGTGTTGTTTGAGCGGCTGGGACTCCCGGCCCGCCGGCGCACGCAGACCGGCTATTCCACGGATGCCGGCGTGCTGGATTGGCTGGCCAAGAATGCCGAACAGCACGGCCATATCGTCACCCGCATCCTGGAGTTCCGGGAGTTGTCCAAGCTTGTTTCCACCTACGTGGACGCGCTGCCAAAAGAGGTCTACACCGGCACGGGCCGCATCCACACCAGCTTCAATCAGACCGGCTCCGCCACCGGACGCATCGCCTCCCAGGACCCGAACCTGCAGAACATCCCCGTGCGAACCGAATCCGGGCGACGCATCAGGGAGTCGTTCATCGCGTCAGAGGGCGCCCTGCTACTGGCCGCGGACTATTCCCAGGTGGAACTGCGCGTTCTGGCGCATCTCTCCGGTGACGCGGGCCTCAAGGCCGCGTTCACCGCCGGGGAGGACATCCACTCCTCGACGGCGTCACAGGTTCTCGGAATCCCGCCGGACGCCGTGACGTCGGAACATCGGCGCGTCGCCAAGGCCGTGAACTTTGGCATTGTCTACGGCATGGGCGGCTTTGGCCTGGCGACGCGGCTGGACATTGAGCGCAAGGAGGCGGACGCCTTTATCACGGCCTACTTTGAGCGGTTTCCGCAGGTGCGATCTTACATGGACCGCACCATTGAGGGCGCGCGGGACAACGGCTACGTCCAAACGCTGTTGGGCCGCCGCCGCTACCTGCCGGAGATCACGGCGTCCAACCAGGGCGTGCGCGCCGCGGCGGAGCGCATGGCCATCAACATGCCCGTGCAGGGCACGGCGGCGGAGATCATTAAACTCGCCATGCTGCGCATGCAGGAACGGCTGGATGACGCCGGCATGCGGGCGCTGATGCTTCTCCAAATCCATGATGAACTCCTGTTTGAGGCACCGGAGGAGGAGCGCGAGGCGCTG
>JAAXGS010000117.1:0-11223 GCA_012271225.1 Dehalococcoidia bacterium
GACGTTCTATCTCTCCTCATCCCCCGTGGATGAATCCGTGGGCGCATCCGTATCGGGGGCGTCTTCAGCGGTGGGAGCGGCATCGGGCTCGGCTGAGTCGGCCGCCTGCCCGTTTTCAACAGAACTCTGCTCGGTGTCGGGCGCCGCGTCAGCCGTCCCGGCGTCTGGATCACTCTCAGCATCCGCGGGGGCGGACAGATCATCATCCACCTGCGCAGCCTCGGCCTGCGGATCGGGCGTCTCTTCCCCCGGCGCATCGGCGGCGACGCGGCGCGCGCGTGATCCGAAACGGATGCGGGCGCGGCGGCCGGTGCGGTTCCGCTGATAGTAGAGGCGGGCGCGGCGCACCTTGCCCTGCCGAACAACGTCAATCCTCTCAAGGCGCGGGGAGTTGAGCAGAAAGGTGCGCTCAACGCCGATCCCCTGAATCACGCGCCTGATTGTGATGTTCGCATTGGGGCCGCTGCGCGTCATCCACATGACGACGCCCTGGAGCTGCTGCGTTCGTACGCGCTCCCCCTCCACAACCTGGTAGTAGACGCGCACCGTGTCTCCCGGGCGAACGTGCGGATATCGATGCTGTTTCGGTATGGCGGTCAGCAGATGGCCAACGTCCATGATTCATGGCCTTTCACAGTGGTTCAGACACACGGAAACCGACGGTACATGAAACGTGTTCAGCAGGTCGGATGATCCCGCTCGGCAGTGAGCGCGGCACACTTGAGTATACGACGACACCCCGCCCAATCGCAAAGGGACGCGCCGGGGCTCATTCATTCCGATCATACGCGCCGTCCGGCCGCCATCCGCGCTCTTTCAGCCACTCTCGCTCGGCGGACGAGAGGGCGGCCTGCGGCTGACTGAGGAGATCAGGACGCCGCCGGAGAGTCCGCAACAGTGATTGTTCCCGACGCCACTGCGTCACACGCGCATGGTCGCCCGATAACAGGATGTCCGGCACGGCCTCGCCCTCCCAGACGGCGGGGCGGGTGTAGTGCGGATGCTGCAGAAGGCCGGAGGCGAATGAGTCCGCCTTGCCGGAGTCTTTGCTGCCCAGCACGCCCGGAACGCGGCGCGCGACGGCCTCAATCAGCACCATCACCGGGAGCTCGCCTCCTGTCAGCACATAATCGCCGATGGATATTTCATGCGTGATCACGCGCTCGCGCGCCCGTTCATCAATGCCCTCATACCGCCCGGCAACCAGAATGATGTCCTGTTTCTGAGCCAGTTCATCAACCAGGCCCTGGGTCAGCCGCGCCCCCTGCGGGTCCAGCAGCAGGACGGGCGCGTCCGCCGCGCCTCCGTCGTCACCATCGGCATGACGCGCCTCGGCCACGGATGCGGCAAGCGGGCCGGCCTTGAGGACCATGCCGGGGCCGCCGCCAAAGGCCGCGTCATCAACAACATGATGCGGCCCTGCCCCATGATCCCGCATGTTGTGCACGCACAGCACAAAGACGCCCTGACGCAGCGCGCGCCCCATGACGCCCTCCGCCAGCGGGCCCGGGAACAGACCGGGGAAAAGGGTCACGATGTGAAAGTTCACGGACGTGCATCCATCCATCACGCCTGCGTTGGATGGTCGTCCGTGCGAGGCTGTGTCAGAACCTCAAGCGTATGGGGAAGAACCGGCATCAGGACGGCCAGGCATTCCTGAACGCCGCGCGGGCTGCCGGGCAGGTTGATGATGAGCGTCCGTCCCCGAATGCCGACCACCTGGCGGGAGACCATCGCCATGGGGTTGCGTTCCGCCGTCTGCGCGCGCATCTGCTCCGCCATGCCCGGCACAAGACGATCAACCACATCAAGCGTCGCCTCCGGCGTCACGTCGCGCGGGCCGACTCCCGTGCCTCCGGTCGTCACGATCAGTGAAACATCGCCGCCGTCCGCCCACTCCCGCAGTTGCTCTGCGATC
The DNA here is from genome assembly GCA_012271225.1 of Dehalococcoidia bacterium. GTDB lineage: Bacteria > Chloroflexota > Dehalococcoidia > UBA6926 > UBA6926 > VXMO01. The sequence goes on from JAAXGS010000117.1 coordinate 1,919, forward strand.
ACGGCTCGCTCATCCCGGGTGATGGCCGTCCGGGTGACGGTCCATCCGACAGCGCGGACCATTTCCTCGATGATTTTCCCGCTTCGGTCAGCCCTCTCGCCCGCCGCGCCGGAGTCGCTTGCGGTCAAAATCGCCACCCTGAACTCGCTCATCGTCTCCTCCGGCTGTGCCGCGTCGAATAGCCATTCCCGATCATCTCGCCGCGTGTCCGGCGGCCGCGCCGCAGAGTCACAGCCGGCCACCCGGCCCATCGCTGGGCGGATAGGCCACGCGGAGGGTCGCGAAGAGGGCATCCATGAACAGATTCATCTGCTCTGTGGACCAGGAATTCCCGTTCTGCGGGAGTTCCTGGAGCAGCCCGGTGACGGCGGGATGGACGCCGTTGGCGTGATTCGATGCAGTCTCGACGGGCGGGCGGGGATTTTCGGGCATTGCCGTTCTTTTCGGAATGGCGTCTATTTTTTCGGATTGCGCGTCAGAGGTTTTTCGTTTTGAAGATTTTGTTTGTCTTGGCCGTGTCCCCGGGCCGCGAGAGAAGAGGCTGTGGTGGAGCTCGATGCCCGCATCGCGCGCGAAGGAGAGGAAAAAGCTGACCGCCTTTTCCGCCGTCTCGCCCGCCGATCCGGCACTCTGGAATGCGGTCCTGATCTGCTGCCGCGTCGCTCTCTCGAGGTCGACGTGCACCAAAAGGGGAGCATAGCGCTCATTGTAAATATCGGGAAGGACGCGGCGCTTGTCTTCCGTCGTTTCCGCCGCCTCGGCAATCACGTTCAGGTCCGGAGAGACCTTGCCCAGCACATCGATCAGGCCAAGGAACAGCAGCGCCCCCACCAGCCCGGACCGCGTGGAGCCGGAGAATGGCGAGCCCTGCCAGACGCTGGTATCCAGTTGCTCCGGCGCAGGCGTCAAGTTGGACCGGACGAACGCCAGAAATGTATCCCAGCTCTTGTAGGACACATATGGCGGCGCGTGCCCTCGCGTCCTTGCGCCGTTTGTCATCTGCCCGCGTCCCCTGTTTTCGGTTTCGTTTTCTGAATTGTGTCCCTTTGTCCATTCATCTGTCAATTCCCCTGTTTTTCGGTCAAACGCCGGCGGATTTTCTATGAAAGGACAGTGCAGGACAATTTCTTGAGGCTGCCCCTGATTTCGGCTCACTATTGCCATGCGACGGGGATGCGGACGCGGGGCAGACGCCCACAGCGCCCGCGCATTGTGGGAAGGAGAGAGGAGGAGGGAACCATGGTAGCCAACTCTCACATCTACCATGTCCCTGCCCTGTTGGATGAAGTGCTGGAAACGCTTCAGCCACATGCCGGCGGAAAGTACATCGACTGCACCCTGGGGGAGGGTTCCGTGACGGAAGCGCTCCTCATGGCAGGCGCGCATGTGCTCGGCATGGATGCTGACCCGGAGATGCTCTCATCGGCGGAGCATCGTCTGGCGGATCTGCCGCAGGCGTCCTACACGCTTGTTCAGGCAAACTTCGCCTCCCTTAAAGAGGTGGCGCGCGCGACCGGCTTCACGCAGGCGCAGGGAATTGTGATGGACGTTGGGCTGTCATCCCGGCAGCTCCAGGCCATTCATCGCGGCTTTACGTTCCAGAATGATCAGCCCCTTGATATGCGGTATGACCCTCGGCAAGACGTCACCGCCGCAGATCTGGTCAATGACCTGCCGGAGCAGGAATTGATCGACCTTCTCAGGACATACGGGGAGGAGGACGCATGGTCCGCCGGGGCAATCGCCCGCGCCATCATGGGACGGCGGCCGCTCTCCACGACACAGGAGCTCGTGGAGTGTATTGAGTTCGCAGTGGGGCAGCGCAGCGCAGCGCGAATACACCCGGCAACGAAGGCCTTCATGGCGCTTCGCATCGTCGTCAATGCAGACCTCCAGGCGTTGGAGTCGGCCCTCCCGCAAGCCCTGGATCTGCTGGCGCCGGGCGGACGTCTGGCGGTCATCGGATATCAGAGCCTTGAGGATCGCATCATCAAGCGATTCCTGCATCAGGAGGCGAAGGATTGCCTCTGCCCGCCGGTCCAGCCGGTGTGTTCATGCGGACACACCGCATCGGTCAGGCTGTTGCGGAGACAGGGCATCACCCCCTCCATCGCGGAGATCGCCCGCAACCCCGCAAGCCGTTCGGCCCGGCTGCGGATCGCGGAGCGGATTGCGGCATAACCGACGCACCCGGTTGGTGATTGCGTCATCGACCCAATCACCCCGGGAGAGCACAGGACGGACCGGACACAGGCAGCGCAGCGCGGGGCGCACAGGACGAAAGCGGAGAGTGCGGAAGATGGACCGGATCATCACCGGCATTGAACTCGGTGAGCGGGAACTGCGTGTCGCAGTTGGGCGCCAGCGCCCGGACTCCATTCGCATGATTGCGCACATGGAGACGCCGTCCGGCGGCATTGAGAACCAGGCCGTGGTGGACCCGCATGAGCTGGCGGCCGGACTGGCCGGCATCTCACGGAAACTGCGGACAACCGTTGATTTTGTGCTTGAGTCCGTCATGTTCGTCATTCCCTCAGGCCCGCTCACGTTCCATGAGACGGAGGCAAGCGCGAAACCCTCCGGGCACAGGGGCAGCGTCACCGAGTCGGATGGCCAGCGCCTGCTGGAGCGGGGCCGCCCCTCCTTCGCCTCGAACGACCGCCGGCTCATCCATGTCATCCCGCAGGGATACACGCTTGACGGCCGGGAGACAGAGCGTCTGCCCATCGGGAAGCAGGGCCGGGAACTCAACGGCCTGACGCTGTCCGTCTCCTGTGAGACGGACACGATCACCAACCTTCGAGAAGCCGGCCGTCTGGCCGGCGTGGAGAACATGACGCTGATGGCAGGGCCGCTGGCGGAGAGCTACGCCGCCCTGACGGAGACGGAACGAGAGCGGGGCGCAGCGATTCTCTCAATCGGTGACCACACCAGCACCCTCACGGTTCTGCACTACGGCCGGTTCCTTGGCCTGGCGACAATCGCCATCGGTGCTCATCACTTCGTCAACGATCTTTCAATTGCGCTCCAACTCCCCTACCCGACTGCGCAGGCGGTCCTGGAGCAGGTGACGACACTCTCAAATACCCTTGGAGCGCCGCGGCCCAGGATCACCGTCGATGGCCATGAGGGCCTGGAGATCAACCAGACGGAGATGATCGCCACGCTCAGGGATCGGGCGGGAGAGTTGTTCACCCTGACGCAGAGCGCGGTGGAGATGATCGCCGCCGGACGCGAGCTCCCGGGTGGAATCGTCATCGCCGGGCAGCCGATCCTCGGAGGCGGTCTCATCGGGCTTGCGCGGTCCATTCTCTCCTTCCCGGTGCATCGGGCCACGCCTCGCGGCATCGAGGGAATCCCCCTCGCCCTGTCCACCGACACAGCATGGGTTCCCGCGATTGGAGCGCTCGCGTGGGCCGGCGTTAGCGCCGCGTCCCGCGCGCGCCCGTGGGTTCGAACGGACATCGAACAGTCTGAGGGTGTGCTTGGCCGCTGGATGCGGCGGGCTCGCCTGCGGCGCGCCGCAGGCGCCGGGGCGGCGCGCACGCCGGAGATCACACAGGGAAATCAGGATTCTGAACGCGCCGCGCGCAGACGAAATGCCGCGGTGGCGCGGGGAAATGACAGGCGCGCGCGGCGCAGGGAAACGGTCAAGGCATAGCGGATCAGGAGAGGAAGGAGACGGAGAAATGTCACTGCCTGAAGATGTGGATGGATTGGTTCGGATCAAGGCATTTGGCGTTGGCGGCGGCGGCGGAAACGCCGTGTCGCGCATGGCGCGTGAGGCCGTCCCGGGCATTGAGTACATCGCCGTCAATACGGACGCGCAGGCTCTGGCCCGGACGGACACGCCCTACCGCCTTCGCATTGGCGATCAGATCACGCGCGGCCTGGGCGCCGGCGGGAATCCTGAAATCGGCCGGCAGGCCGCGGAGGAGAGCCGCGACGATATCTATGAGTCCGTCAAGAACTCGGACATGGTCTTTGTCGCAAGCGGCATGGGCGGCGGCACGGGAACGGGCGCGGCGCCCGTCATCGCCCAGATCGCCCGGGAAACGGGCGCGCTGACCATTGGCATCGTCACGCGGCCGTTCGCGTTTGAGGGCCAGCACCGCGCCCGCCAGGCGGAGGAGGGCATCGCCAGCCTCCACGGCGCCGTCGACAGCCTCATTATCGTTCCGAACGAGCGGCTTCTGGCCGTCGCCGGGACAGAGGCATCCTGGCATGACGCGTTTCGAATGGCGGACGATGTGCTTGGACAGGGTGTCCACGCCATCTCTGAGTTGGTGACCGTCCCGGGCGAGATCAACCTCGACTTTGCGGACGTGCGCACCGTCATGTCCCTGTCAGGTCAGGCGCTGATGGCCATCGGCTCCGGCCGGGGCAGCACGCGGGCCACGGACGCGGCGCGCGCGGCCATTCAGAATCCGCTGCTGGAGATCGACATCACCGGCGCAACCGGCGTCCTCTACAACATCACCGCCGGCTCCGATCTCTCCCTGGCGGAGATCCACGCCGCCTCGGACATCATCGCCCAGGCCGTCGATCCCAACGCCAACATCATCTTTGGCGTCGTCTCCAACCGGGCGAGCGACGGCGAGGTTCAGTTGACCCTCATCGCCACCGGCTTTGAGACCATGCAGGACAGCCTGGAGGATGACGAGGTGGTCGATCAGATCCTGCGTGACGCGCTTGGGGACGGCGACCTTGATCTGCCCCCCTTCCTGCGCCGCAAGACCAGGAGGATTGCACGCTAAGCCCCTGCAGGGCAACAAACACGATACTTCCCTTCCAGTCTTCCCCTACCCCCAGGGAAGCGCAGGCCACCCGATCTATCGGACCTTCGGCCTGCGTTTCCTTTTTTGCGCGCATGTCTGTGCGGGCAAACGCAATGCGCCGCGCGCGGGCGCAATCGCGGCTCATGCATAGAATTGCGGCGCGCCGCGCGGGGAGGCGGCGGAATTACTCAGGAGTCAGGCGGAACGGGAGGCCTCGCTCAGTTCCCGCGGCAACTGGAAGCTGACGTCCTCCTCCAGGGCCCGCAGCGTCCGGACGTCCTTCGCGCCCGCCGCGATGAAATGCGCCGTGACCTCCTCAACCAGCGTATCGGGCGTGGACGCGCCGGAGGTGATCCCCACAGACCGCGCGCCCTCCAACCATGACTCGTCCATGTCCTCCAGACTGCCAATCAGGTACGCGCGGCATCTGCCGGTTTCCGCCACCTCACGCAGCCGCTGGGAGTTGCTGCTGTTCTCCGCGCCAAGAACCAGCACCACGTCCACCTCCTCAGTCAGCTTTTTGACCGCGTCCTGCCGATTCTGCGTCGCAAAGCAGATATCGGAACGCGCCGGCATCCGGATGGTCGGAAAACGCCGCCGCAGCGCATCAACAATGTGCTTTGTCTCATCGACGCTGAGCGTCGTCTGCGTCACCAGAGCCACCCGTTCAGGGTCCGGCACGTCAACCAGGGAAGCATCGTTGAGGTCCTGCACGAGCTTGATGCGGCCGGGCGGCGCCTCGCCCATCGTGCCGATGATCTCATCGTGCCCGGCGTGGCCGACCAGCAGCACCGTGTACCCGTCACGAACGTAGCGGGCCGCCTCGACGTGCACCTTCGTGACCAGTGGGCAGGTGGCGTCGATCACGTTCAGCTCTCGCCGTCCGGCCATGTCGCGGACGGTGGGCGCGATGCCGTGCGCGCTGAAGATCACCCGCGCCCCCACGGGCACATCTGTCACCTCATCCACAAAAACCGCGCCCTTCCGCTCCAGATCGCGCACCACAAACAGGTTGTGCACAATCTGCCTCCGCACGTAGACGGGCGGGCCGTACAGCCCAAGCGCCAACTCAACCGCCTCTATGGCGCGGATGACGCCGGCGCAGAATCCCCGAGGCTCAGCCAGAATGATGCGTTCAATGAGCACGGAACCCCAATCCCCTTCCGGTCTGTGAGAATCAATCCTGCTCAAATGATACACAACGTCAGTCTGCCACTTTGTCACACCGAAGAGAGGCAATCTCCGTCAGGTAATGTTGGTATAGTGGATAGTGGCGCAGGGTTCGGTCACCGGATGCCGGAAGGCCGGTTGCGCCCGAACACCACCGGAGGTGGCTAGTGAACGACATTCGTCTCCATCGCGAGATTCCCGGAAACGTCCGAACCGTCATCATGGCGTTCTTTGGATGGTCCGACGCCGGCGACGCCGCAACGGGCGCCGTTGATTTTCTTGGCCGCGCGCGCAACGCCGAGCTGGTGGCCGAGGTTGACCCCGAGGAGTACTTCAACTTCACGGACTACCGGCCGATTGTCGATGTGGACGATTCCGGCGTGCGGTCCCTGACGTGGCCGCAGAATCGCTTTTTCCTTGCGCCCGGCACGGACGCCACGGAGCCTCTCCTGCTGTTCTCCGGCATTGAGCCGCATCTGCGCTGGCGGCGTTTCAGCGATCAGTTTCTGGATTTCCTTTTCGAATGCGGGGTGGACCACCTGATCTCCTTCGGCGCGCTGCTCAACGCCGTGCCGCACACGCGCAAACCGTTCGTCAACGCCAGCAGCAGCACGCCGGAGGTCAAGGCCGCGATGAGTCGACTCGGCATCTCGCGCGGCGGCTCATACAACGGGCCCACGGGCATCTCATCCGTCATTGCCGCCGCCGGACAGCAGCGCGGCATGGCCTACTCCAGCTTCTGGGGGCATGTGCCGCACTACATCCAGTCCTCGCCCAACCCCTCCGTCATCCATGCCATTCTGGACATGCTTAGGCGATCCTTCGGCATTGGCGCCGATCTCAGACAGCTTGAGGGGGAGGCGGCGGCATTCTTTGAGCAGTGTGAGGAGGCGCTTGAGCAGGAGCCGTCCATGCGCCAGTACGTCCACAAGCTCGAGCAGTACTACGATGAGACCCAGCAGAAGGAGGAGGCGGGACAGGCGCGCAGCACGGGGATCATCACCCCGCCGCCCGGCAACACGCCCGATTTCCCTGATCCGCAGGACCTTGTCAATGACCTGGAGGACTTCCTGCGCCGCCACCAGCCGCCCAACGGCGCATCGTCCTGAGTATTTTTTGCACACCCGCCCTCTCGAGGAGATGTACCGCCGCTCTGCCATCGGCGCGTGGCCAGTAGAATTGGAGAGAGCGTGTGAGGACGCATCCCCGATCTCCGGAGGGCGGGTGGAGCGGCAACCCACGCTGACGTGTAGAGTGGTTGCGGAGCATGCATTGGGCGGGGCGTAGCGCAGCCTGGAAGCGCGCCTGCTTTGGGAGCAGGAGGTCCCCGGTTCAAATCCGGGCGCCCCGATTTTTTCCATCGTTCCCGCTTTCGCGGGAATCAAGCGCGTATGTCGAAAGCTCCGTCACGAACGCCGCGCGGCCGGCTAGCCTTCCCTGCGCTGTCCGTTACGCCGCCCTGCCCTCGCTTTTCACGGCCCCAATGCCCCGGGTGATGGCGGCAAGGACAACGACGATGCACACGGCCGTCACCGCGCCCGCCAGGGCGTAGGGAACGCCGGTGACACCCTCCGCTGAATCGGCGATGCGCCCGCTCATGGCGGCCCCAACCGCAACACCAAGGGAATATGCCCCGTAAAAGATGCCGAAGGCGAGCCCCCGGCGTTGGACTCCGCCGGAATCCGCCACAAGCGCGGCGGCGGCCGGGAACAGCAGACCAAACCCCAATCCAATCACCGCCATGCCCACAAACAGGGCCCACAGCTCCGGGGCCCAGGCCATGAGGAACAGCCCCGCGCCAAACAGTCCAAGCCCGGCGCTCACCAGAACAAGCCTCCCGTACCTGTCGCCAATGACTCCAATTGCTCCAACCATCATGATCAGGGCCGTCACGGCATAGAGTGTGAAGGCGGAACCCGATGTCCTCGACGTCTCGCCAAGCGCCTCCACGTGAAGCGGCATGTACGTGGCAAGCGTGCCGATGCCGATTGTCAACGCGAGCGCAATGAAGGACGCCACCGCAAGGCCCGCCGCGTTGAATGGCTCACCGGTTGAGTCTTCTCCAGCGCCGCTCCCGTCCTGTTCGACGAATGCGGCGGCGTCCGCGTCCCGTGAGCCCACGATGTAGATGACCGCCGTCGCGGCCATCAGGGCCGCGGCAATGAGGAACACAGGCTCATACCCGATCCTGTCCGCCAGGATCCCGGCAGACGCCGGGCCGACAACCGCCGCGACCGCAATGCCCGCCGCGCTCCTGCCCATCGTCCGCGCTCGGGAGTGTGTTTGTGTGGAGTCGCCCAGCATGGCAAATGCGCCCGGAGTCAGAACGGCTGCGGCGAAACCGTGCAGCCCTCGCACAGCGAGGAGCGCCTCGGGGCTGTTGGCCAGGGCATATCCCGCAAGCGCCAGCGCAGTGACCACCAAACCCGTCGTGATGGGCAATCTGCGACCAAACCGATCCAAAAAATATCCGGCGGCGATATTGCCCGGAAGGTTCGTGACGGAGTACGCGGCAACAATGATTCCGGCCGTCGCAGCCGATGCGCCAAGGTCCTTCGCGTACGTTGGGACCAGCGGCAGTCCGATAAAGAAATCAAGGAAGGCAACAAAAACCACCAGCGTCGCCAGGTGGACGCCGCGGCTGCCAGTCAATCCGGATGGGGCGGCTAGTTCTCGTGATGATGCCATACAGGACGATGGCCCGCACCAACATGTCCAGGGGCGCTGCTCCGGTATCGTAGCATGAATGCTTGCCGTCTCTGCGGCGCGCGGATCCGGCGCGCTATCGTTAGGATGGGCATGGCAAGCGGACGCCCGCATAATCAGTGATCGCCGCCCCCACCGGAAAGGACGCGCCATGGCAACGGTTCGCTACATCGTCAACAGCGTCGAGGAGTCCGTCGATTTCTACACGACGCTGCTCGGCTTTTCCGTGACGGAGCAATGGGGGCCCGCAATGGCGATCGTCACCCGCGGGGCGCTCTCCCTCTGGCTGGCGGGGCCTCGCGCGTCTGCCGCCAGGCCGATGCCGGACGGACGCCAGCCCCAACCCGGCGGGTGGGCGCGCATTGTCATTGAGACGGAGGACATTGACTCCACGGCGCAGGCGTTGCGCGAGGCCGGAGCGCGGTTCCGCAATGACATCATCAGCGGCCCGGGCGGAAAACAGGTCATCGTCGATGACCCGTCCGGCAACGCCATTGAGCTCTTTCAGCCTGCGTAACCGGCAGGCGCGGAGCCATCTATCCACGGCGCAGCGCCTCCCTGCCCTGACGGGCACGCGGGCGCGCCGCACAGTAGTATTGGGGAATAGAACGCTGCATCAGCGCCGCCAAAGGCGATCACCATGATGGAGGA
>JAAXGS010000117.1:11299-12239 GCA_012271225.1 Dehalococcoidia bacterium
GGGGCATCGCGCTCGCATTGGCGGAGGCCGGCGCGGACGTGATGCCGGCCGGCATCACCGTCGCAGACCGCTCGCGGTCGATGGCCGACCTTGAGGCGGTGGCTGACGAGATCAGGGCGCTGGGGCGCAGGGCGGCGCCCTTTGTGGCGGATGCCCGCGAGGACTCCGATGTCCATGCGATGATCGACGCGGCTCTGACCGAGTTCGGCGGCGGGTTGGACATCATGGTCAACAATGCGGGCGGCAGCTTCTACGCCCGCTTTCCGGACATCAATGAGCGGGGCTTTGACGCCGTTGTGCGCAACAACCTCAAGACCACGTTCCTCTGCTGTCAGGCGGCCGGGCGCGTCATGCTGGAGCGGCAGAGCGGCGTGATCATCAACCTCTCATCCGGCGCGGCCTTTGGCGGGTCCGTCAACCAGCCGGTCTACGCGGCGACCAAGGCCGGCATCACAAATCTCACGCAGACGCTCGCCGTGGAGTTCGCGCCGCACGTCCGCGTCGTGGCCATCGCTCCCGGGTTGACGGACACCATCGGAATGCGCGCGCCCTACGGCGACCGCGCCGATGAGGAGGTCGCCATGCGCGCTCAGAGCTTTGCCGCGCAGCGTCTGGCCACTCCCCGTGACATGGGGCTGGCGTGCGTCTTTCTGGCCAGCGACGCGGCGTCCTATGTGAGCGGCGTGACCCTGCGCGTGGACGGAGGCGGCCGGGCCGCCGAGGAATAGACGCAGCGCTCCGGCGAGCGAGCAGCGCGGCGGTTATTGTGATTGACGACACTCTCCCGGAGGAGCTTCGGCTGCTCCGCCACTCCGTCCGCGGCCTGGTGCGTGACCGCGTCGCGCCCCGCGCGTGGCAGATCGATCAGGATCGGGAATACCCGCAGGACGTCTTTGAGGCCTTTCGGGATCAGGGGCTCTTTGCGCTGGCACTTGGAGAG
>JAAXGS010000118.1 GCA_012271225.1 Dehalococcoidia bacterium
GTCACGCCCTTCAGCGCCTGATAGCGGCGGCCCTCCCCGAGCCCGCGCACGATCGTGTCAACCGCGTTCGGCTGATCCCCCATCATGCCGAAGGGGGATGCGAGTTCAAACCGCTGGTCCGTCTCCCGGTGTTGCGCGATAGCCACTGTCTGATCTCGGTTGTTGGAATTCGCCGCCTGTCACTGCCAGTGTATCAAGCCCGGAAAGTCGCCGGCGGACGCCGCACACGCGCCGTGCGCCCCGCCGGACCTGCAGGCTATTTCTTAAGGATGATGATACGCGTGATTGCCCATCGAATCATCAACAGAGGAATGATGATGGCGGCGATGAGCGGGCCGCGGCCAATGTCCGGCAGCTGCGGCTGAACCTGCGCGGCGGCGTAGATGCTGACAACGATGAGGATGACCTCCATCAACAACTCCCGATTGCCCGGCCGCCGCAGGAGCCCCGAGTTCCACAGTGACACCTCTCGCACGGCAGCGGTCAGGCTGGCGACGATGGCGATGATAATCAGCGCCCACGCGATGAGGCCGAACCCGGGCAGGAGCACGCCCATGACATGGAGGCACAGCAGCACCGCGGCGGACGCGATGACCACCCACCACGGGTTTGACGCCACCGCGCCATAGCGTCCCCCCGTGTAGAGAACCCAGGCGCACAGCACGCTGATCAGGGCAAGGATGACGAACAGGCTCTCAAGCATGGGTATCCGCGCCCTGAAGCCCGCTGAGTGCCGCCAGCGCCAGGCGCACCCGCTCATCCAGCGGCGGTCGATCATCCGCCTCCGCGCCGGAAACCGCCGTGACGGCCTGCCGGATCTCCTGCCCCGTATAGCCCAGCGACTGCAGGACGGCCGTCAACTCCGCGTCAGCGACCGTGGGGGGGCGGGCCGGGCCGGCGGAAAGCTGCGCGATGTCCAGTTCATCCAGCTTGCCCTTGAGCTCAACGATGATGCGGGACGCGCTGCGCTTGCCCACGCCCGGCGCGCGCGCCAACGCCGCGGCATCGCCCTGCTCAATCGCATCGACAAGCGTGCCGGGCGTCAGCACGGACAGGATGACGAGGCCGAGGCGCGGCCCGATCCCGGAGACGCCGAGCAGCGCGACAAAGGCCGCGCGCTCTTCCGCGCTCCGAAATCCGTACAGCGTGATGGCCTCATCCCGCACAATCAGATGCGTGTACAGACGGACGGGCGAGCCGATGGGGCCGATCTCCGCCAGGGCGGACGACGGGACCTGCGCACGGACGCCAACGCCGCCAACGGCAACGTCCACCCAGTCCTCACCGCGGGATTCCAGAATGCCCTGAACGCTGGAGATCATGGTTTCACGGCCATTTTAGCGATGGCGGGATAGTTCGTGGTAGACCTGCGTCATGACTTGGCTTTCTTCAGTGCTTTTTCTGCCCGGGAAATTCGCTTGTCCCAAGTGCCGGCTCAGCCCTCTGATTTGGCTTGAAGAGATAGACGGATAGCTTCGTCGTATCCCTTCTCCTTGTGCCTGATAATAGCAAGTTGTTCATATCCGAGGTGCCTCGGAAGAGACTGGTTAGGCCATTCGTGTCTCATTGCGATTGCTACCTGTGGAGCAAGTGCAATTTGATCTTCGCACGCCTGTATGGCTAACGCAAGCGCGTCTGATTCCAGATTACGTAGCCGATAGTAGATCTTTATAGCAGTGGAATAAGCAAAGTGCCTGTCCGCTATTTCGCCTGACCGTCCTTCTCCCACATCCAGCGCTTTGTCTATAAGTTTGCGTGCCAAAGGCAGGTTTTCCTTATGCGAAAGGAACCAATTTGCGAGAGTCCACAGTGATTCTCGAAAAGTTTCATCAGGTTCGAATATATCAACTCCGAACACAACAAGGATTTTTTGGCGCTCTTCTTCCGTAAAAGCAGACTGCCACCAATCAAGGACAGTGCTCTTCTCTGAAATCATATGATAGTTCTCCTCTCTACCGCGGCAGGCCGAGGCCGCGCCACGCGATGATGTTCGCGCCCAGGGCGATGCCGCCCCCGCCGCCGGACTCGTTCTGCGAGAGCATGTAGTTGGTTCCATAGATGCCGTTGCCCGGGGCGCGGCGCTCCCCCTTGAGCAGCGCCGTGTACGGGCCAAGCGCCCGCGCGAACGTGGGCCAAATCCAGTATTTGGATGTATGGAGCGTCCGCCAGCCGGACATCGCGCCCTCCGCCTGCGGCACCTCACCCCGCGCCTGCATCCCCGCCACGCGATAGGCCAGCATGCGGTCGATTTCAAGGGTGACGCGCAGATCCGCCAACTGATGCCGCGTGACGCCGTTGGCCAGAGGGCTCTCGCCGCTGATACGCAAGTCTCGCGCCATTGCGATGAAACGATCAAAGATGCCGATGTGCCGGGCGGCGTTGTCGATGCCCGTTCGCTCGAAATTCAGCGTCGTCATCGCCGCGTACCACCCGCGGTTCATCTCGCCGATCAGGTAGCGCTTGGGCACGCGCACCTCATCCAGAAAGACCTCATTCCATCTGCGGCGGCCAAAGAAATCGTACAGGGGGCGCAGGGTGATTCCCGGCATCCAGTCGCCCCGCTCATCCGTCAATTGCATCGCCAAGTAGGTGATGCCGCGGTGCTTTGGGGCGCTCGGATCGGTGCGGACAAGAATGTGATACCAGTTGGAGAAGTGGGAACCGGACGACCACATTTTCTGTCCGGTGACGACGATATCGTCGCCGTCCTCCACGCCCCGCGTCTGCAGGCTGGCGAGGTCCGTGCCCGCGTTCGGCTCGCTGTAGCCCTGCGCCCAATCGATCTCGGCGCGCGCCATGGGGGGCAGAAACTGCTCCTTGAGCCAGTCCGTGCCGTGGATCATGATCGCGCCGGTGATATTCGCGCTGGGGGAACCCTCCGGAGCGTCCGCGTAGCCCAGCTCCTCCATGTAGACGAACTGGTGATCAAACGGCGCGTCCTGCCCGCCGTACTCCCTGGGCCAGTGCATGGTGTACCAGCCGTTGTCGACAAGCTTTCTGATGAACTCATGGTCATGCTGCCGCGATTCCGCGCTGTCGAAGTCATATGACCGGACGTTGATGGAGTGGGCGTCAAAATCACCCGGCGCCCAGTTCTCGCGGAGAAAGGCGCGGACATCCTCCCGAAAAGCCTCCGCGCTTGGCGACAATCGAAAGTCCATGATCCCCTCCGGTATTCGCGCTCTGGCCCAATACGTCCTGTGACTGTGTCAGCGTAGCAGATTGGCCTGCGGCGGCGGCAGGGGCGCGGAGTGCACGGCGTCGCACAGGGCAACGGCCAGGGCATCCGTCGCATCGGCGGGAACCCGGCCGTCCGGCATGGTCACCTGCAGCCGCAGCAGCCGCGCCACATCCTGCTTGGTCGCTCTCCCGTGCCCCGCGACGGTGCTCTTGACCTGCGCGGGGGGATACTGCCGAACGGCGATGCCTCGCTCCGCCGCAATAAGCAGGGCAACGCCCCTCGCCTCGCCGATGGAGAACGCCGCCTGCACGTTTCGCCCAACAAAGGGCCGCTCGATGGCGATCACGGTCGGCTGCAGCCGATCGACGATATCGACAAGACCTGTGCGCAGATCAAGCAGGCGCGCCTCCAGAGCGTGATCCGGTTTCAGGCGAATGACGCCGCACTCGATAAAGGCGTGCGGCCTCCCGTCCCGATGAACATCGAGGACGCCGTAGCCCGCGATGCGCGTGCCGGGATCAATGCCGAGGACGCGCGGCATGGGCCGTCATGCTATGGGCGGCCCTGGCCGTCCGTCACACCGTCAATCACGTCTGAAGGAAAGTTGGCGTTCGTGTAGACCTGCTGAACGTCGTCCAATTCATCAAGGCGTTCAAGGAGCCGCAGGTTCTGTTTGGCGGCGGAGACCTCAAGATCCACGCGCGTTTTGGGCCGCATGGAGATTTCCGACTGAACAACGCGCGCGCCCTGCTCCAGGAGAGTTGCGCGCACGGTTTCCAGTTGGGACGGCGTGGTGTACACCTCCAACTGCCCGCCGTCGGGATCGCCCACATCCTCCGCCCCCGCGTCAATGGCGGAGAGAGCCACATCTTCCAGTTCACCGGCGGACCCCTCAACGACGACGGTGCCGGTGCTGTCAAAGATCCAACTGACGCTGCCCACCTCACCGATGTTGCCGCCCTGCCTGCTGAAGGTTGAGCGCACCTCATTGGATGTGCGATTCCGGTTATCGGTCAGGGCCTGCACCAGAATGGCCGCGCCGCCCGTGCCATAGCCCTCATACCAGATCTCCTCGAGGGTTGAGCCGTCGTCGCCGCCGGCAATCCGTTTGAGGATACGCTCGATGTTGTCGTTCGGCACGCCGGCGTCCCTGGCCCGCTGAACGGCAAGCCTCAGGCGGGGATTGAAGTCCGGGTTTGTTCCGCCGTCGCGCGCGGCGGTCGAGACCTCACGGGAGAGCTTGGTGAACAGCTTTGCCCGTTTGGCGTCGTTCGCGCCCTTTTGCCGCTGGATCGTCGACCAGTGAGAGTGACCGGACATGACTCGATTTTACGCCATCCGTGCCAAACGCGCCCACACAGACGCCCCGCTGACGCGGGTCAGACTGCCGTGATGCAGGCGTCAGCCCGGCGTGGGCGGCCGGCGCCGTCTGCGTCTCCCGCGGCGCGGCGGCCCGGGTTGCTCCTGCCGTTTCTCCGGCTCCTCCGGAGGCAGCAGCCCCTCGACCGGCTCCACAAGGACAACACCGTTCTCGAGGTCAACCGTCGCGATCTCCTGCGTGTTGGGAACGAGCGTTTCCGGACGGCCGGGCGCGCGGATGATCAGGACATCGTTGACGCCGGTCTCAAGGACATCCTCAACCGTGCCGATGCTCGCGCGGTCCGGGTTCGTGACGGCCTGCAGGCCAATCAACTGAAATCGGTAGTACGCGCCATCAGGCAGCGGCGTCACGTCGCCCTCGAGGATGTCCAGCGTTGCGCCGCGCGGGATGGCCTCCGCCTGCGTGCGTGACTGCACCTCCTCAAGCCGGACGACAAGCCGGTTAATGCCGCTGACGCGGGCATCCGCCACCGTAACGGGTTCTTCCGCGAGAAACAGACGACTGCCCGGGTCGAACCGGGAGGGAAAGTCCGTCAGAATATCCACCTTCAACTCGCCCCGGATGCCAAAGGGGCCGTTGATGCGACCGACGGCGATGTAAGGGGGAGGTGTTGAGCGCGCGGTCACAGTTCCCTGCGCTAGACGATCTCCAGGCTTGCCCTGACGCCCTGTCGGATGGCGGCGATCCTGAGGACGGTGCGAATTGCCTCTGCGACGCGGCCATCGCGTCCAATCACCTTGCCCTTGTCCCCGTCCGCCACGGTCAGGCTGATCACCAGGCGTCCGTCCTCCCCGGTGCTTTCGGTGACGTGAACCGCCTCCTCGTCCTCAACGATGCTCTTGGCGATGAATTCAACAAGCTCTTTCACGTTCCCGTCCCATCTGCCGTTGAGGGTCCGCGCGTGCGCTACGCGGTAATTCCCTGCCGTCGAAAGAGCTTGGCAACGGCGTCGCTTGGCCGGGCGCCCTTGCCCAACCACGCCCGCGCCTTCTCCTGGTCAACGTGCAGAGACTCCGGGCCTGTGCGGGGGTTATAGTGCCCGATGATGTCGACAAATGCGCCGTCGCGCGGCGCGCGCTGATCTGCCACAACCACGCGATAGTGCGGTTGCTTGCGGAAACCCTTACGGGTGAGACGGATGCGCAGCAAATGGTCCCCGGTTACCGGTTTTTCCTGTGAGGAAGATACCCCTTGTCCATCAGTCTACACCATACTATAGACCTCGGGTCAAATGACCGGATGTCCACGTTTCCGTTCACGGAACCGCGCTCAGACCTGGCAGGCAGCAGCCTCGCGCGGATGCGGGGGCGAGGAACGGAATCGTTGACGCGGAATGCGCGGCTCCCTACGATTGGAGAACGCAGCATCGGCGCCGCGTGCGCCAACAGTGACTGATCGCTTCACCCACAGAGGCGTCATTGGCAGAGCAGCATTCCCCGTTTGATGAACCGGATGATAACCGGCGCGGGCGGTTTAACATCCGCCTGATCATTGGCATCGGCGTCGTCGCGCTCGTCGTGGCGTACCTGATCTTTCTGTCGCTGGACGCCGCCACCGCGGCCTATATGAATGTGGATGAACTGGCCGCGGCGACCGACATCACCGAGGATCGCCGCCTGCGCATCGGCGGAACCGTGACGGCGGGCTCCATCGTCCGCGGAGAGGACCTTGCCCTTGAGTTCTCCGTCCACGGTGACGCATCCACCATACCCGTGATGTATCAGGGAGCGCCGCCGGACATCTTCGGGGATAACGCGATCGTCTTCGTTGAGGGGTACTACACTCCGGGGGGCGCGTTTGTCGCCGACGTTCTCCTGACACGCCATCCCGACACGATGGAGCCGCTGCCCGCCAACGCGACGGCGCCGGATTACAGCCCAACCTACGGGTAAACGGGGAACCTGACATCCATGACACTGTCTGACGCCGGATACATCGCGCTGATCCTTGCGTTGGGCGCGGCCCTCTACGGCAGCGCGGCATCCGTGCTTGGCGCGCGGCTTGGCATCGCGCCGCTGACAGCGAGCAGCCGCAATGCGACATACGTGGTCGCGCTGCTGCTGGCAATGACCGCGGCCATTCTGGTCTATTCATTCGTCACGCGCGACTTTGGCCTGCGATATGTGACTCTTCATTCCAGCACGGCCATGCCCTGGTACTACACGCTGTCCGCCTTCTACGCGGGGCAGGAGGGCTCACTGCTGTATTGGTCCACGCTCCTTGCGGCCTTCGGCAGCGCGACGGTCCACTTCATGCGCCGCCGCTATGCGGCATTGATGGGCTACGCGAACGGCGTCGTGCTCGCGAGCCTGTCGTTCTTCCTCATCGTCCTTGTGTTTTTCACCAATCCAATGGCGCGGCTCCCCGCCACCATGCCGGACGGGGCCGGACTGAACCCGCTGCTCCAGGACCCGGGGATGCTTGTGCACCCCCCCATGCTGCTGGCGGGGTACATGAGCTGGACGATTCCTTTTGCCATCGCCATCGCGGCCCTCGCGACGGGCCGGGTGGGAGTTGAGTGGACGCGCGCGCTGCGCGTGCCAACCCTCATCGCCTGGAGCATTCAGTCCGCCGGTCTCATCCTGGGCGGCTGGTGGGCGTATCGAGTTCTGGGCTGGGGCGGGTACTGGGGCTGGGACCCGGTGGAGAACGTGGCGCTCCTGCCGTGGCTGACCGGCACGGCTTTTCTGCACTCAGTCATGGTTGTTGAGCGCAGGGGCAAGCTCAAGGTGTGGACGTTGAGCCTGATCCTTGCGACGTATCTGCTTGCGATCTTCGGCACATTCATTGTCCGCAGCGGCATCCTGAGTTCTGTTCACAACTTTGCGGAATCGGACGTTGGGGGACTGTTCCTGGCCTATTTCGCCCTTGCCGCGGCGCTCCCCCTCGCCCTGATCGTCTGGCGGCTGCCGCGCATACGCGACGAGGAGGGGTTTGAGTCCGTCCTGTCACGCGAGTCCGGATTTCTGTTCAACAACCTCCTGCTGGTCAGCATTGCATTCGCCACGTTCTGGGGCACCGTCTATCCGATGGTGTCCGAGGCTCTGGGGAATCAGCGGCTCACCGTTGGCGCGCCCTTCTATCTGAAGGTCAACGGGCCCCTCTTTCTCGTTCTTGTGCTTCTCATGGGGGTCGGGCCGCTCCTGGCGTGGCGCGCCTCATCCGGCCGCGCGATGTGGCGCAATCTGCGCGCGCCGGCGGCAATCGGTCTTGTCACCGCGCTTGTCCTTGTTTCACTGCTGCAGGACGTCATCGCCCCCATGGCCTTTGGCGCGTGCGCTTTTGTGCTGGCGACGGTGGCGCAGGAGTACGCGCGCGGAATACGGACGCGGCGCGCCACAACGCGGGAGACGATTCCCGCGGCGATGTCCGGCCTCGTTTCCCGTGACCGCCGCCGCTACGGCGGCTACCTTGTTCACGTCGCCATCGTGATTCTCGGCATCGGACTCATCAGCTCGACAGCCCTGCAATCGGCGACGGAGGTCAACCTGCTCCGCGACGAGTCCACAACCATCGGCGACTACCGCATCACGTACCTGGGCACGGCGATATTTCAGGAGCCGAACCGACAGGTCATCGGATCGCGCCTGCTGATTGAGGAGAACGGGACTCCGGTGGGGGAGTTGCTCCCCGTGACGCAGATCTACCCGGGCTTCGAGACGCAGCCGACGAATCGCGTTGCCGTGCGGTCGACGTGGCGGCATGACCTCTACGTCTTCCAGGCCGGATATGACGAGAGTTCCGCCACGTTCGCCATCTTCATC
>JAAXGS010000119.1 GCA_012271225.1 Dehalococcoidia bacterium
GTCCGTGGACTACGACCAGGAATTCCAGAACATGACCATGCGGCATCCCGCCACAATGCGCGTGAAGGCCGGTGTGAAGAACGACGGGACGATCACGGCCTGGGAATCTGAAATCCACTTTGCGGGCGGCGGCTACGCCGCCTACGCGCCCCTGCCCGCCATTCTGGGCATCCTGGAGATCGTCGGCCCGTACCGCATCACGAACGTCAAGGTGGATTCTCACCAGGTGTACACCAACACCTCGCCGTGCACGTACGCGCGCGCTCCCGGACACGTGCAGGGCCACTTTGCGGGCGAGTCCCACATGGATGTCCTCGCGCAGGCCGTTGGCATGGACCCCATGGACTTTCGGCTCAAGAACGTTGTCGAGCCGGGCGAGGAGTACCCAACAGGGGAGGAGTGGCAGAACGTGCAGGCCGGCGCGGCACTGCGCCGCGCGGCCGAGGCGGCCGGATACTATGATCCGAAACCCGCCGGCGTCGGGCGCGGCGTGGCCATCGGCAGCCACTCACAAATTGGCGTGACGGGAAGCGTGGCCGTCAAGGTCATGGAGAGCGGGCGCGTCGAGATCAATCACCCCGTCTTTGACCCCGGCACCGGCACGGGCACCATCATCGCGCAGATCGTCGCCGATGAACTCGATATCCCGCTTGACCGCATCGACGTCGTCACCTGGTCCACGCGTGAGGGCAAGACGGGCGATATGGGCATTGCGGGCAGCCGCGGCGCGCGAATGTTCAGCACGGCCGGATTCAATGCGTCACAGGAAGTGAAGGGCCGGCTCCAGAGGCTGACCGCCGAGTTCATGGGATGGTCCGAGGAGACGCTGACGTTTGAGGCGGGGCACGTTGTGAACAGCGTGAACCCGGATGATCGCCTCGCCATTGAGGAGATCGCGCGGCGTTACGGTGAGCCGGTGGGCGCGCGGACGGATGAGATGGAGGGCTTTGACAGCCCGTGGAACGGCTACGGCGTGCATGTTGTCGACGTATCCGTCGACCCTGACACGGCGGAGATCACGCCGCTGCGCTACACCGCGGTGCATGAGACGGGGCGCGTGCTGAATCCAATGGGCTTTACCGGACAGATTGAGGGTGGCATTGTGCAGTCCATCGGCTCCGCGCTGATGGAGGGGTTGTTTTATGACGAGAGCGGGCGCGTGATGAACCCGTCGTTCGCGGACATGAAACTGCCAACCTCGCGTGACATTCCAAGCCTGGATATCGTCGTCATGGAGTCGGACAACGGGCACGGGCCGCTGAAGGCTCGTGGCATCGGCGAGCACGCGAACAGCATGGCGGCGCCGGCCATCGCCAACGCCGTCGC
>JAAXGS010000120.1 GCA_012271225.1 Dehalococcoidia bacterium
GATGGCGTTGCCCGTCGGCGGGTTGCTGATAGCGGGCGGGTCATTCACGTCCGCGGGGACGTAGAGCCGCACGTTGTGGGTGGTGTTGAGGGCGAGGTTGTGATCAACAGGGATGTCCCAGGACCAGAAGTCTATGTTCCAGGCGCCGTGTGTCGTCTTGGTTGCCGCCGAGAGATCGTAGGTGCGGCCGTCGAGCAGGATTTGCAGGCCATCCAGATCATTGGGGCCCGGCGCGCCGGCGCTTCCGAATCCCAACCACAGCGCGTTTCGGTCGGTGAGACGATCGTCGCCGGTGACGAATACCGTGACGGTATAGGAACTTGAATTGTGCGTGAAGGAAGTGTTGGTCAGGCTGCCCCTGCTGAAGCGGTGGTCGTACCCGTAGCCAAAGATCCCGCCGCCGGCAGCCGCGGTGACGAGTTCGGCGCACCAGGTGTCATTGCTGCCGCACACGGAGGCGGCGGCGACGGTCCGGGCGATCCTGTCAGGGGCGAAGCCGTCGTCATAGAAGGCGGTGACCCGCAGGAGGTTGCCGACATCCTGACTCCCGGGGGTGTACGTGGCCGCGGTCTCTCCAACAATGACGCTCCACGTGCCGCCCTGGTCCGCGGACGCCTCCCATTGCCAGGTGAGCCCGGTGATGCTGCCGTCCTGGTCAGTGAGGGTGGCGGTGAGGGCCGTGCCCTGAACGGGATGGGTTGATCCGTCAAACGTGACGGATCCCGGTGTATCCACAACAATCATGGGATCCGGCGTGATCCCCGCGGCGGTCTGGCCCGCGCTGAACCCGTCTTCATACGTCGCCGTAACGCGCAGGTAATGCTGCGCGTCCTCCGACGTTACGGTGTACGTGTCCGTTGTCTGGCCCGTGATGGTCTCCCATTCGGGATCGACTGTGGAATCGTTCGGGTCATAGGTGTCCGAGCGCTCCCACTGCCATGTCGGAGAGCCGACGACTCCGTCCTGGTCAGCCACGACGGCCGTGATCTCCGCGCCGACCGCCCACTGGCCGGTCGAGGACGTCAGATTGACCGCGCCCGGATCATTCGCGTCCGTGACCGTGACGGTCACGGCGATGGCGGCATCGATGGCGCTGTCCGCCGTTCCATCGGCGGCCTTGCCGTCGCTGACGCTGACCGTCACCTCATAGCTGTTCTTTGTCTCATAGTCCAGGGCGGCTGAGGTCTGCAGCTGGCCGGTGGCGGAGTCGATGTCAAAGGACGCCGCGTCCGTTCCGCTCAGGCTGTAGGTCAGCGTGTCTCCCTCCTGGTCCGTCGCCGCCACCGGAGCGCCGATGTCCGTCCCCGCCGCCGTGTTCTCCGCCACCTCGCGCGTGGCAGTCGTGCCCTCATCGAACGCGGGCGCGTCATTCACGTCCGTGACCGTGATGGTCACGGTGGTGGTGGCATCGATGGCGGTGTCATCGGTCCCGTCCGCCGCCTTGCCGTCGGTGACGCTGACCGTCACCTCATAGCTGTTCTTTGTCTCATAGTCCAGGGCGGCTGAGGTCTGCAGCTGGCCGCTGGCGGTGTCAATAGCAAAGGACGCCGCGTCCGTTCCGCCCAGGCTGTACGTCAGCGTGTCCCCGTCCACGTCCGTGGCCGCCACCGGCGCGCCGATGTCCGTTCCCGCCGCCGCGTTCTCCGCCACGGAGCGCGCGGCGGTTGCGCCATCGTCAAACATTGGCGGCGTGTTCCCGCCCGCGTTCGTCGTGATCGCGCTGGCGGTCTGGCCTGTGGCGTGGTCGTCATCGTACGTTGCCGTGGCGCGCAGGTAGTGCTGCAGATCGGCCTGCGTCACCGTGTACGAGGCGCTCGTCGCGCCGGAGATGTCATTCCACATGCCGCTTCCGGGGTTGTTCGGGTCATGGTCTGACGACTTCGCCCACTGCCATGTGGGCGTGGTTGTTCCGCTGTCCTCATCGGTCAGGCTCGCCGTCACCTCTGTGCCGATCCCAAGCGTGGCGGTTGAGAGGCTCAGGCTCACCACGCCAGGATCGTCCACGTCATTGACGTCAATGGTCACCGTGATGGTGTCATCGACCATCGGCATCGGCTCATCGCTTCCGTCCGGGGCCTTGCCGTCGGTGACCCGCACCGTGACGGTGTAGGCGCCCTTCGTCTCATGGTTCAGGGCGTCCCTGGTCTGCAGCTGTCCGGTGGACGCATCGATATCGAACGACGCCGCGTCCGTTCCGCCCAGGCTGTACGTGACCGGGTCTCCCTCCGGGTCCGCCGACGCCGACACCGGATCGCCGAAGTCCGTCCCCGCCGCGGTGTTCTCATCCACGGCGCGCGCGGTGGTTTCTGCGGTGAAGAGCGGGCCGGCGTTCACGTCCACCAGCTGGACATCCGTGTCGCTGCCCACGGTGAAGGGGGCTGAAACGCCCGACCACGTATAGGTGTTCGCCGTGATGTTGTCCTGGTTGCTGGTGATCAGATCATAGCTTCCGCCCCCGATCTCCAGGCTGATGCCCTTGTTGCTGAGGTTGGCAAAGACGTCGGTCCCTGAGAAGCGCAGGCTCAGCATTCCAATGGCATGGCTCAGTTCCCTGATCTCGAAGGTGTTGCCGGCCAGGCTGGCGGACGCGCTGGGCAGCAGCGTTCCGTAGGATCCGTTTCCGCTGAGGTAGCCGGTCATGAGGCCGCCGCTGCTCTCGCCCGCGGTGACCGTGCCGCACCAGTCCGCGGCGCAGGCCGCCACGTCCACCGTCACCACGATGCTGGCGGT
>JAAXGS010000121.1 GCA_012271225.1 Dehalococcoidia bacterium
CGGCAATGTCATCGACCCGCTGGACAGTATTGCGGAGTACGGCACTGACGCCCTGCGCATGGCCCTCACAATCGCGACGACGCCGGGCAATGATCTTGCGCTGACACCCGGCCGCCTGGAGGCGGGCCGAAACTTTGCGAACAAGCTGTGGAACGCGGCGCGGTTCGTCATCCGGGCCACAGAATCGCCAGACCTGCCGCTGACGGCCGCCATGCCCGCGCCGGTTCACCGCGAAGACCGCTGGATTGTCTCCCGCATGAAAGGCGTCACGTCCCATGTGAATCACCTGCTGGAGGACTTTCAACTGGGGCAGGCTGAACAGGTCATTCGCGATTTCATCTGGGACGAGTTTGCGGACTGGTATATCGAACTCGCCAAGGTCCGGCTCCGGAACGGTGACGCCACACCCGCCCCGTACTTGGTCGGCGTGCTGGAGGAGTCGATCAGGCTCCTGCATCCGTTCATGCCGTTCGTCACAGAGGAGATCTGGCAGAGCCTGATTGCCCGTGCGCCCGCCCTGGCCAACGGCGTGGACTCCATCATGATTAGCTCCTATCCGCAGGCGGACGGCGGCGCGGCTGATTCCACGGCAGAGGCTGAAATGGCGGACGTTCTCAACGTCATTCGGGCCATCCGCAACACGCGGGCAGAGGGCAATGTGGAGCACTCCCGGGCAATCGAGGCGATCGTCGACGCGGAGCCGCGGTCGCGGCAGGCCGTCGCGGAGTCGTGGCAGGCCATCGGCGCGCTCGCGCGCGTCTCCTCTCTCCGCGTCCTGTCACCGGATGATGAGCGCCCCGATCCCGGCGCGGTGATGACGGCCATTCTGGATGGCGTCACCGTCATGGTTCCCCTGGCAGGACTTGTTGATAGCGGCGCGGAACAGGCCCGCCTGACACGGGAGCTGGATGAGACTCAAGGGCGGCTGCGCAGCCTGGAGCAGCGGCTGGGCAATGAGGGGTTTCGCTCAAAGGCGCCGCCGCACGTCGTGGCCAAGGAGGAGGAGCGGCTGGAGGAGTCGCGGTTGAGAGTGCAGCGGATACAGGAGCAACTCGCCCGACTGGGCTGATTGCGGCTGCGGAGCGGCACGGACACGGCCAACTGAATGTACTACGCTCTCTTATATGACTACGTCGGAGACGTGCTGGAGCGCCGCCCGCTCTACCGGGACGAGCATCTCAGCATGCTGCGTGACCTGCACGCGCAGGGCGTGATTCCCCTGGCGGGGGCATGGGATGATCCGGTGGACGGAGCGGCGATTGTGTTCCGCGCGGACAACACGGGAGTTATCGAGGAGTTTGTCGCCGCCGATCCGTACGTTCGCAACGGTCTCGTCGCCTCATGGCGGGTCAGACGGTGGAACGTCGTCATCGGCGGCGAAGAGAACGCCTGACACGCGCCCAGAGACCGGTGTCCGCCCGCGCCGTCACGGCGCGTCATCCCACACGGGCCGCGTGAGGTGCAGCTCCTGGGCAATCTGCGTCGGGCCGTATCCGTCCGGCGCCTCCTTGCGGGTCCGCAAATCCGCGTACAGCAGAAAGATGATCAGCGGCTGCAGAGCGCCCGCAACCGTGGGGAACACCAGGTTGACGTTCCACATTCGCAGCGTATTCGGCCAACCGGTGGACGCATCATCGGAGCCGGAAACTGAAGCGGCCAGCACAATCAGAGCGTCGGACAGGAAATAGAGAGCCAGCGCGGCAAACAGGATCATGAGCATGATCATAAAGACGCGCCACCAATGTCCTTCGGTCAGCAGCCAACTCCGGCGCAGCGCCGGTATGCTCGCCAGCCCGTCAAGGGCGACGGCCGGCCAGATGAAGGCCCACCGAACCAGCACATAGACGGTGAGGGCAATGGCGATAAACAGGCCGGGCACGGAGAGCAGCGCGAAGAACAGGCTGAGCGCCGAACCCGCGCTGAAGAGGCTGCTCAGCAGTATGGGAAGCGCGAATGCCGCGCCCCACACGGCCAACACCGCGCCCATCGCCAGGAATGTCGTCACAAGCAGGCCGCCCGCCCGGCGCAGGGCGAACGCGAACGCCTCTGACATGGCCACCTTGCCCCGCACATAGTGGCCGCCCACCACATAGATGTACGCTCCGGCGGCCACCGCGGACACGCCGGCAAGCGACGCGAGGCCCAGCAGCCAGCGGGCGGCGGTCAGCGGCGCGTCCGCCAGTTGCAGCTCCGTGATCCGCGCACTCTGCTGTTCAGTTGGCAACTCCCCCGCCGGCACCTCTGCCAGAATCGCCTCAATCTCCGCGAGATTGCCCTCCGGCAAGACCGCGTCGATGGCTGATGTGAGCGCAAAGGACGCCGCGGCGGCCAGGAAGGAGATGGTGAGCAGGCGCACAATGCGCGCCAAGTACACCGTCCAGAGCTCGGCAAAAAGCTCATTCACTCCCTGTTGGGGAAATGAGGGTTCGCTCTGCACGGAAACGCCTCGGGGAGCAGTGGCGGCGGGCCGGCCCGCTCCGGTATCGGGAACCGTGAGCGCCGATCAGCCGGCCCGGCCTAGCTTCCCCCTCCGGCCGCCCCCATGTTGCGTGAGCCCTGCTGCTGCAGCTCAATGAACACCATCTTGGTGCCCAGCGGATGCACCCATGCGACGTTGGAGTTGCCCTCCTCCCGCTGGATGCGGCCGCCTTTTGCCTCGATCGTCTTGATTGTGGCCTCGATGTCGTCCACCTCAAGCGCGATCATGTACATCCCCTCGCCCTTGGGGTTTCGCGGGTTCTTGCGCTCATCCATCATGCGGGCCAGCGCTGTGTCCGGCCCGGCAGGGGTCATCACCTCGATGACGGGGTGACCGGCGTAGCCGAGCATTTGCGCCTTGATTCCAAACTGATTTGTCGTCGCCTCGTTCAACTCCTCTAGCCCAAACAGGTCCTTCCAGAGCTGAACGCCCTCCACCAGGTCCTCAACCATGACCGCGTTGTAACGGATGTCTGTGATCATTCCCTCCCCCTCCCTGCGCCGTTTCGGCGCTCGGTCTCATCACCTGTATGCGAGTGTGGCCACTGCGCGCGCGCCGTGTCAACGATGCGCCGGGCTCCGGCGCTCCGTTTGGGCGGCTCAGTCGAGGTTTGAACCGGATTTCGGGCGCTCCAGCAACGCCGGCGGCCAAACCGCGCTGTCCACAACGCCCACGAACGGCAGGTTGCGGTAAAACCCCTCGTAATCCAGGCCGTATCCCACGACGAACACGGGCGGAATTGAAAAGCCGACGTAGTCCAGGTGAACCTCCGCCTGTCGATGGGCCGGCTTGTCCAGCAGGGCGCAGATTTTCAACGTGGCGGGGGCCTCCGCGCGCACCTTGTCCACCAGCGCCCTGAGCGTCACGCCCGTATCCACAATGTCCTCGACGATGAGGACGTCGCGCCCGCGCAGCCCTTCACGAAATTGGTTCGGCATGTCCACAGTGTGGCTGCCGCCCTCAAGGAAACGGTCTACGTGGACAAGCTCCACCGGGGCGGGGACGGAGAGTTCGCGCATCAGGTCCGCCAAAAAGCAGATGACGCCGTTGAGCGCGCCGACGCAGACAACCTCTCCGCCGGCGTAGTCCTCGCTCAGCTGCGCGGCAAGCTCTCTGATCCGGCGGCGCAGCCGCGCCCGAGTGATGAGGACGCGATCGACGCCCTGCGCAGCGGGAACGGCGAGCGCCCTGGCGCGTCCTGACCTCTCAGCGCGGGGACACATGCGTCAAGCATAGACGACGCGGCCG
>JAAXGS010000122.1 GCA_012271225.1 Dehalococcoidia bacterium
GTCCGGCAGACCGTGCGGGACGCCGGCTACACCAATGCGGACTACGGGTTTGACGCAAAGACCTGCGGCGTCATGGTCGCGCTCAATGAGCAATCGCCGGATATTCAGGCGGGCGTCGACGTGGCGCAGGAGGTGCGCGGCGAGGGTGAGTTCGATGCCATCGAGAGGCTGGGGGCGGGTGATCAGGGAACGATGATCGGCTATGCGTGCACGGAGACGCCGGCGCTGATCCCCATGCCCATCTGGCTCTCGCACAGCCTGGCCCGGCAGCTGGCGCACGTGCGGCGCGCCGGCCAACTCCCCTATCTGCGGCCGGACGGAAAATCGCAGGTCACAATCGAGTACCGATACGGCGTGCCCGCCCGCGTGGACAGCATCACGCTTGCCGCGCAGCATGACCCGGAGGTCAGCAATGAGGCGTTGCAGCGGGACCTGCGGGAGTTGGTCATTCGGGAGGTTGTCCCGCACCACATGCTTGATCGGGACACGCAGTATCACATCAACGCGTCCGGACGGTTCGTCAGCGGCGGACCGATGGCGGACGCGGGACTGACGGGACGCAAGATTCTGGTGGACACCTACGGCGGCGGCTACAAGCACGGCGGCGGGGCGTTCTCCGGCAAGGACCCCACCAAGGTCGACCGCTCCGGCGCCTATGCGGCGCGCTACATCGCCAAGAACATCGTTGCCGCCGGCATCGCGGAGCGCTGTGAGGTGCAGCTCGCCTACGTCATCGGAATGGCGACGCCGGCCTCGGTCGCCATCGAGACGTACGGAACCGGCGTCATAGATGACAACAGCATTCAGGATATGGCCCGTCGGCACTTTGATCTTCGGCCAGGCGCGATTATCCGTGACCTGGACCTGCGCCGCCCCATCTATCGTCAGACGGCCACCTACGGCCATTTCGGCCGCACGGACATTGATCTGCCGTGGGAGAGGACGGACAAGGCGCCCACGCTGCGCGAGGAGGCCGGCCTGCCCGCTGCCACGGAGCAGGATGGCGGTTCCGCCTAGACCTCCCGGGCGGTGGGAGGCGTTATGGCAGGTCTCACGGCAGTCATTCTCGCCGGAGGCGCGGGGACGCGGCTCCGGCCCCTGACCGATGATCTGCCCAAGCCCGTCCTTCCCGTGGCCAACCGCCCGTTCATCGAGTACCTGTTCGACAATCTGCGTGAGGCGGGCGTCAGCCGCGTGATCATGGCCCTGGGCTACCGGGCGCAGCCACTTGTTGAGCGGCTTGGCGACGGCAGCGCGCACGATTTAACAATCACGTACGCCGTCGAGGATGAGCCGCTGGGCACGGCGGGCGCGGTCCACGCGCTGCTGCCTGAGCTCCGCGAGACGTTTCTGGTGCTGAACGGGGATTGCCTGACCGCCGTGGACATCGGCGCGATGGTGGCGCAGCACATTGAACGGCGGGACTATGCGACGCTGGCCATCCACACCGTTGACGACCCATCACGCTACGGCGTGGTCCTGACGGACGGCATTGGCTATGTGAACCGCTTTATTGAGAAGCCGCCCGGCCCGCGTTTCCCCGCGCGGACGGTCAACAGCGGCGTCTACGTCCTGGAGCCGGAGATGTTCCGCTTCATCGGCCCGGGCTACGCGATGTTTGAGCGCGACCTCTTCCCCGCCACGCTCATGGCGGGCGTCGAGATCGGCACGTTTCCCTGGCAGGGGTACTTCATGGACATGGGCACCCCGGAGAGTTATCTGCAGCTGAACAGGGATGTGCTCACGGGCATCGCGCCGACGCGCCGCCCGCCCACTGAACCGCGCAAAGCCCCGGCCGTCCACCATTCCGCCCGGATCGATGGGCCTGTCAGCCTTGGCGAGGGCGTCACGATTGGCGCGGGAGCGGTTGTTGTTGGCCCCGCCGCTCTGGGCGACGGCTGCGTCATCGCGGACGAGGCGCGTGTTGAGGACAGCGTCATCCTGTCCGGATCACGCGTTGGATCCGGCGCGCGGGTGCGCGGCGCAATCCTGACGCCGGGCGTGGTTGTCCCGGAGGGCACCGCGGTTGGGCCGGGCGGCGTGTACGCCGGCGGCGAGGCCGTTGCGGGCGCGCCGGCGGACGCCGCCGACGCCTGACGCGGACACGTGACCGCCCAGGCTGACAGTCCTTCCGGATCAGCCCCCCGGCTGCTGCGGGACGGCCCCTTTCGCTCACTGCAGTTCCGGGACTTCCGCATCCTGTGGGCCGCCACCATGGCGATGTCCATCGGGTTCTGGATGCAGCAGTTGACGCTTGCCTGGCTGGTTCTCAATCTGGAGGACTCGGCGTTCTTTGTCGGCGTGGCGGAGGCGGCGCGCCTCACGCCGTTCCTGCTTTTCGGCTTGGCGGCCGGCACGATTGCGGACCGTCTTGAGCGGCGCATCCTGCTCCGCGTCATCGTGTCCTGCAACATCGTCCTGAGCCTGGCGATGGGGACGCTGCACATGCAGGGGCTGCTGACCACGCCCATCGCGGTGGCCGGCGCCTTTCTGTACGGAACGACGAACGCCTTCCTCATGCCCGCCCTGCAGGCCTATGTGCATGACATTGTGGGCAGTCAGTACATCGTCAACGGGCTTGCGCTCAATCAATTTGCGCAGCGGCTGATGGGCGTCTTTGGCGGGCTGCTTGGCGGGACCGTTCTGGCGTGGCTGGGCATTGGCGGGACGTTCATGGTCATGGCGGGGGGCTACGCGGCGGCGCTGCTGATTCTGTTTGGCACAAGAACCGCGTCACGCCCCGGGCTTGGCGCGCCGGGCACGCCGTCCCTCCGGCAATCATTCACGGAGGGGCTGGGACTGCTTGCCCGGAACCAATCCGTGCGCGCGCTGCTTGTGCTGGCCGTGGCCACGGAGATATTCGCGTTTTCCCACATCGTCATGATCTCCGTCTTTGCGCGGGACGTTCTGGAGATTGGCGCGAGCGGGTTTGGCATCATGGTTGCGTCGCGCGCCGCCGGCTCCGTCATCGGCGTCGCGGCGCTCGCAGCCATTGGAGACCAGCTGCCCAAGGGCAAGACGCTCCTGCTGGCCAGCGCCGTGTTTGGGCTCAGCGTCGCCGCGTTTGGCTCACAGGAATGGATTGTGACCGCGCTGATCGCGCTGGGAATTGCGGGGATCGTCGCCGCGATCTTTGACACGGTGCAGCAGGCCGCGCTGCAACTGGCCGTCGGCGAGGGGCAGCGCGGCCGCGCCATGGGCATCTGGGTGATGGGCGTTGGCGCGGGGCCCGTCGGTCATCTGCAGCTTGGCGCCCTGGGGGACGCGACAAACCCGGCCTTCGCCGTCATCTTCAACGGCCTTGTGCTGGTGCTCATCGTGAGCGGCGTGGCAATCGCCACGCCGCGCCTGCGCCGCATGTAGACGGCGCCGCGCCTACCGACTCACCCGCTGTCCGTCTCCAGTTGCTCCCACAGCTGCCGCGTCAGTGTGACGTGTCCCAGATGCTCGCCAAGGTGCCGAACCATGAGAATGATCAGGCCGGCGCCGGTCGCTTTCTGGTCGGCGAAGGTGCGCTGAGCGGTCAGCATCTCCTCCGTCATGCCGCGCAGGGCCTGCTCGACGTGGGTCTGCGTGTCATCGATCAGGGCCAGGAGCGTATCGGCGCTTGTTCCCGTTGCGGCGAACTCGGCGGCGCGGTTCCGTCCGGACTGCTCCCCGCGCGCGATGGCGCACATGCCCCTGGCCATCCCCATCATGTGCGAGACGAGCATGTAGACGGAACTGCTTTTGTGCCCCACCGGCCGCCAGTTCAGCGCTTCGCCGTCCAGGCCGTCCAGCGCCTGCCTCAGGTCTCCAACAACCGTTGTGAATTGGCTGAGCACGCCGGAGATCGTTGCCTGGTGTGTGGTCATTGCCTGTGTCCTCAGGGGGATGGATTGCCATGGAACGGGGCATTGAGTATAGCCGATAGCGGGATGCCGCGCAGGGGGCGGCGAGCGCGCGGGCGTTCACTCCGGCTGCCGCACCCGAACGACGCGGGGGATGCCGGCGAGGTCCAGCGCCATGTCCACTTCCGCGCCGCGCGGAAAGACGGCGCGCGCCGTATCAACCATCACGGACGCCTGCCCGTACCCCACCTCCATGAACAGCCGCCCGCCGCGGCGCAGAAACGGCGGGGCCTGGCGCAGCAGCCGTTCCGCGATCGTCATGCCGCCGTCTCCGCCGTTGACCGCGACGCGGGGCTCAAAGTCGCGGATCTCCGGCTGCAGGGTCGGCAAATTCTCCGCCGGAATGTACGGCGGATTGGCGACGATGATGTCCATGGGGCCGGGGAGCGGCGTGAGCAGGTCCCCCTGTTTGAAGGAGACGCGCTCCGCCACGCCGTGCCGCGTCGCGTTGACGCGCGCAAGCTGCAGCGCATCCGCGGAGATGTCCGTTGCGACAAGGCGCGCCTTGGGCAGGACGGTTGCGAGCGCGACGGCCACGCAGCCTGAGCCCGTGCCGATATCCGCGATCCACAGCCCCGCGCCGTCCGGAGGCTCCCGCCCGGCCTCGCGCTCTGCCTGAAGGACCTCCTCAATGAGCAGTTCCGTCTCCGGACGGGGGATGAGCGCGCGCGCGTCAACCTGAAACGCCAGGCCGTAGAATTCGCGCTCCCCGATGATGTAGAAGAGCGGCTCACGGGACAGCCGCCTCTGCAGCACCTGATCAAACTGCGCCTGCGCGCCGGCGGAGACGGGCCGATTCGGCTCCGCGAGGAGTGATTCTGGCGGCGCGCCCAGCACATGCGCCAGCAGCAGCCGCGCCTCCAAGAGCGCGGAATCCAGCCCGGCGGCCTGCAGCCGGCCGCGGGCCAATGACAGCAGGACGTGCGCGGGAGTTGCGCCCGCCGGGGCGTTCCCCGTCATCGGAGGGCCGCCGCAGAAGGCGTCCTGTGAATGCTCATCGATCCTGCGCGGAGAACCGTACGGGTGGCGTAGCGAGGCGTCCTCAGAGCTGTCCTTCCTGTTCCGCCGCGCGCAGGGCATCGAGCATCGGATCGAGTTCGCCGTCCGTGAGCCGCTCAAGCGAGTGGAGCGTGAGGCCGATGCGGTGGTCCGTGACGCGGTTCTGGGGAAAGTTGTAGGTGCGAATCTTCTCGGAGCGCTCACCGCTGCCCACCTGGGAGCGCCGCGTGGCGGCCACCTCCTCCTCCTGCTTGCGCCGCTCAATCTCCAGCAGGCGCGCCCGCAGAATGGCGAAGGCCTTGGTGCGGTTCTGCAGCTGCGATCGCTCATCCTGACAGGTGACGACGATGCCCGTTGGCGCGTGGGTCAGACGGATGGCCGTGGCAACCTTGTTGACGTTCTGGCCGCCCGCGCCGCCTGAGTGAAAGACGTCCACGCGCACATCCGCCGTGTTCAGGTCCACATCAACATCCTCCGCCACCGGCAGCACGGCCACGGTTGCGGTGGACGTGTGGACGCGGCCCTGCGCCTCCGTCACCGGAACGCGCTGCACGCGGTGCACGCCGGACTCATGCTTCAGGCGGGCGTAGGCCGCCGCGCCCTGCACGCCAAACGTCACCTCCTTCAGCCCGCCGCCGCCCGTCTCAGCGCTGTTCATCAGGTCCGTCACCCATCCGTGAGACTGCGCGTAGCGCGTGTACATGCGGAAGAGGTCGCCCGCGAACAGCGCGGCCTCATCGCCGCCCGTTCCGGCGCGAATCTCCATGATGATGTCCCGGTCATCCAGCGGGTCGCGCGGCGTCAGCGCCAGCCGCAGCTCATGCTCGAGCTCCTGCGCCGCCGCCGCCAGCTCATCCCGCTCCCCCGCCGCCAGACGGGCGATGTCCTCATCGCCGGAGTCGAGCAGCTCCTGCGCCTGGCGCAGATCATCCAGCGTCTTCCTGTAGCGCCGAAAGGTGAGCACTGTCGTCTCGATGGACGCGCGCTCCCGCGTCAGGCTCTGCAGCCGTTTGTAATCGGCCGCCACGTCCGGTTCCGCCATCTGCGCCTCAAGCTCCTCGAAACGGCTTTCGAGAGGCTCGAGCGCGCCGATGATGGCGGGGTTGCCGAGTCCGGAGAAATCGTCGGGACGCCGTGTCGTCATGGTCATGTCTGTTACGCGGCGCGGATGGCCGCTCCGTCAGGGCGCGAGCCGATACCGCGGCCCTCATGCTGTCACAGACAGTATAGGCGCGCGGATGCCGGGCGGGAGAATCTCCCCCTGGGGCGCCGCGATCTATCGCAGCGCGCGGACGAGGGCGACCATCTCACGGACGCGGGCGCGGGCCACCGGCGCCTCCGTCACGCCGTCCTCCTTGAGCGCCGTGCCCAGGATCGCGCCGTCCGCCATCGGCAGGAGCGCTGTGATGTTCGCGGCGTCAAGGCCGCTGCCGATGAGGATCGGCAGGTCAGGAACGGCCGCGCGCGCCCGGCGCAGATCGTCCGCGCCCGTTGCCGTTCCGGTCTCGTCGCCGGTGATGATCAGCGCGTCGGCCAGGCCGCGGTACGCCGTGGAGCGCGCCTCAAGCTCCAGCGCCGCGCCGACTCCGATGGGGTAGGCGTGCTTGCTGAGAACATCTGCAAAGACGGGGGTCGCCGTTCCAAGCAGGCGCCGCTCCCGCAGCGCCTCATACGCCGTTCCCTGAATGATGCCCTGATCCGTCACAAGCGCGCCGGTCAGGATGTTGGTCCGGACGAATCCGGCGCCCGTGGCCGCCGCGATGGAGAGCGCGGAGATGACATCCGCGCGCAGAACGTTGATGCCCACCTTGATTGACGACCGGTCATCAACCTCCCGGACCACGCCGTGGACGGCCAGCACGCCGATGGTCATGGCCGCGACGGCGGCGGGGTGCACGCGGCCGGCGGAGTACGGCGCGTCACCGTAGTTCTCCACGATGATGCCGTCTATGCCCTCCTCCGCAAGGATGCGCGCGTCATCCATGGCCCTCCTGATGACGTCATCAATGGAGCCGGCCCAGCGCGGCGAGCCGGGCAGCGGCGCCAGGTGAACCATGCCGATGAGCGGACGCGGAACGGGAAAGAGATCAGTGAACTGCTGTGTGGTCATCGTGCTGTCAGTCTAGGGCGGCGCGCGGAGGGGCGGCAAGCGGCAGGCAGGACGCGCTACAATGGCCGCAGCATGGCGCGTGCAGCCTTTATCGGGGTCGGCGTGGTGTTCCTGTGTTTCCTGCCGCCTGTTCTTCACTTTGTCACCGGGCCGTTCAGCCCGCTCATCGGCGGCATTGTCGCCGGAATGCAGCTGCGGCCGCCCCGCGCGTCAACGGGCGTCGTCGCGGGAATGGCCGTGATCATGGCGTCAGTCCTGACAGTCACGGTGGCGATTGTAGGCAGCATCGTCGTCGCAATCGTTGGCGGCTCTGCGGAGAACGGCAGCAGCGTCACTGTGAGTCAACTTCTGATCATCGCCGTCATTGTCGGAATCTATGCCTTCGGGTTCTCCTTCATCGGAGGGCTTATCGGCGTGTCCATGCGGAAATGAGGCGGGCCGCCATGTTGCCGCGCAGGCGGGGGCAGAGTCGATGACCATATACAACTCTCCCGCCCGCGCCAACTATGACAACGTCATATTTGACCTTGACGGCACACTGATCGATTCCCGCATGGGCATCCACGCCTCGGTTGTCCACACCCTGAAAACCGTGGGCGCGGCGCCCGTTGATCAGGCGGTCCTGTCGCAGTTCATCGGCCCGCCGCTGATCGACTCCTTTCAGGGCGTCTGCGGCATGAGCCGGGCGGAGGCGGAGCACGCCGTCTCCGTGTACAAGGACTACTTCGCCGCGGAGGGCATCCACGGCTTTGAGGTCTATGGCGATGTTCCGGAGATGCTGTGGCTGCTGCGCGCCAGCGGCGTGAGGATGGCGATTGCGACGACAAAGGACGCCGTGTTCGCGCGGCAGATTGCGTTGACGGCGGACCTGCTCCCGTTCTTTGCCGCCGTCATCGGCAGCGACGATGAGGGCAGGATGCTGCGGAAGCCGGAGCTCATCGCCGCCGCGCTGTCCGCGCTGGGCGTTGCGGCGCGGCCGCCAACGGCCCGCGCTGCAGCGCCGGGCAATCAGTCGGAGCTCCCCGCCGCGCCGCGCGCCGGAATGGGGGATGCCGCCGACCCGCGGCGAGCGCCCGATGGCCGCATCGTGATGGTTGGCGACCATGCGCTGGATGTCATGGGAGCCAGGGCAAACGGGATCGACTCCATCGCGGTGACATACGGATTTGGCGCGGCGGATGATCTGCGGGAGGCGGGGCCGGACCATATGGCGGACTCCGTCATGGAACTGCGTCGACTCCTGCTGGGGGTGTGATGAACGGCAGGCCCAACCCTTGACGTTCCTGCAATGAAGGTGATACAACAGCGACAGATACCGAACGAACGTACTAGAGCGCGGAAACGCAAGATAGAACGCAAAGGGGACGGCATGGTCGATGGAGTAAAAGAGGCGCGAAAGGGCCGGGCGCGTGTTCCGGCTGACAGCGCCGTCCGAGGGCGCAAGGGGGCATCGCCGGCGGATTGGCTCAACCGCGTTCACATTGGGGATTGTCTGGACGTGATGCGCGGGATGCCTTCAGACTCCGTCGATCTCATTGTGACGTCGCCGCCGTACGCCGACGCCCGGCGGCACACCTACGGCGGTATTTCCCCCGGCGAGTACGTCGACTGGTTCACCGTCAGAGGCACGGAGATGCTGCGGATCCTGAAGCCCTCCGGCTCCCTTGTGCTGAATATCAAGGAAAAGGCCGTCGACGGCCAGCGCCATCCGTACGTGCTGGAGCTCATTCTTGAACTGAACCGGACGACGGGATTCCGGTGGGTCGAGGAGTACATCTGGCACAAGACCACGGCGGCGCCGGGCAAATGGAAATACCGGTTCCGCGACGCCTGGGAACGGATACTGCACTTCAGCAAGACGGCGGATATGAAGATGCGGCAGGATGCCGTCAAGGAGCCGGTTGGGGATTGGACCCACAAGCGGCTCAAGAACATGAGCGAGAACGATATGACTCGCCAGAACTCCTCAACAAATCCCAAATACGGACGCAGGATGGCCGCCTGGGAGGGCAGAAATCTTGTCTACCCGACCAACGTGCTGCACCGCGCGCCCATCGCCCACAACACGGGGCACAGCGCCGCATTCCCGGAGTGGCTGCCGGATTTCTTTATTCGGCTGTTCACAGACCCCGGGGACGTTGTTCTGGATCCCTTCTCCGGCAGCGGGACGACATTCCGCGTCGCCGCCGGTCTGGGCCGCATCCCCGTCGGCATTGAAATCAACGCGGAGCGTATCCCGCCCAGGATGTAGCGGCGGATTGGAGCAGGTCGGCGAGGTTGATGACAGCGGGGACCGGCGCTCAGCGCCCCTGCGGACAGAGCGGCGCCTCCTCGGGTGCGGGCTTACGGGATGGACGGATCGTAGTCCATGCCGATGTGGCCCTTGTTGTCAAACTCCGCGTACTCCTCGTCCGAGTAGCCGAGCACGGTCTTGTAGATGTACTCGTTATCCTCGCCCAGGCGCGGCGCGTGGCGGCGCGGGCCAACGTGGGGGTGATTCGCGGACTTGAACGGCGTCATCGGCGCGCGGTGTGTGCCCGCCTCCGGGTGCGGCAACGGCCGGAAATAGCCGCGATGCTCGAGCTGCCTGTCCTCCAGCGCGTCGCGCTCATTCATCACGGCGCCGGACGGCACACCCGCCATCTGCAGCCGCTCCATGATCCATGAGGCATGCTTGTCCGCCGTCCACGCTCCGATGACAGCGTCCAGCTCCGCGCGGTTCTCATAGCGGGACGCGTTGTCGCAGAACCGGGCATCGTCCGCCAGCTCCGGCTTTCTGATGACCTCGCACAGGGCGCGCCACTGATCCTCATTCCAGCAGGCGATGGTGACCCACTGATCCTCACCCTGCGCGCGGTAGACGTTATGCGGGGCCAGATAGAAGTGCCGATTGCCCATCTGCGTCCAGACGCGCCCGTTCATGCTGTAGTCCATGACGAACTCGCCCAGGAGCGGGACGAAGTTCTCCGCCGTCGGCGCTTCAATCAGCAGCCCTTTGCCGGTGCGCTTGCGGTAGCGCAGGCCCATGAGGAAGGCGAGGGCTGCGCCGATGCCGCCGGCGGCGTCCGCAGGGACGCCCGCGGGCGCGTACTCCGGCGAGATGTCCGGATACGTGCGGATCAGCGGATGACCCGCGATGGCCTCCATGTGATTGCCCCACGTGCGGTAGCCGCGATAGGGCCCGTCAAGCCCGAACGCCGGCATCCGAATCATGATCAGGCGCGGGTTGATCTGCGAGAGCCGCTCCCAGGAAATGCCCTGCCGATCCATGCTCTGCGGCAGGTTGTTCTCAATCAGCCCGTCGGACACGGCGACCAGCCGCTCCAACGCCTCCTGCCCCTCCGGCGTGCGCAGGTTGACCGTCATGGAGAGCTTGTTCCGGCCGTGCGAGTTGAACGTGGAACTGCGATTCCACGGGCGCTCCCCGGGCTCACTGTCCGGCATTCCCATGCCCATTGTGGTCTGCGCGAGGACGCTGGCCATTGCCGGGCGCGCCAGCGCGCCGCGCGTGGTGGCGGCGAAATACGTGGTGGACTCAACGCGGACGACCTCCGCGCCCCAGTCCGCCAGCTGCATGGTGGAATAGGGCCCCGCCCACACGACGGTGATGTCAATGATGCGCAGCCCCGTCAGGGGCAGGCCTGGGTCAGGATGCGTGGGGTTCTCCGGGCGCTGCGCGCCGTTTCGGTTCATGTTGTCGTTGACCGTCATGATGTCTGTGCCCCCCTGCCGCCCGCTCTGGGGCGGCTCCGGCTTCAGAGATTCCCCGTCAGTTGTGCTGCTGCTCCATTGTCCGGTATGACGTGCGCGCTGAGTGCGCTCTCACACAATCCCGTCCTTGCGCAGGGCGGCGATGTCCTGCCTGGTCAGGCCGAGGATGCCGGTGAGCACCTCCTCCGTGTGCTCGCCGAGCAGGGGCGCGCGGCGTCGCGGCGGCATGTCCGCGCCCTCACGGTGCAGCCGATTATGGAAGCCGGGGTACTTGATCGCCCCCGTCTCCGGGTGGTCGATCTCCTGAAAGTAGTCCCGCGCGACGAACTGCTCATTGTTGAACAGGTCCTCCATGGTGTTGAGCGGCGCGCCCAGCACGGCGTGCTTCTCCGCCGCCTGCCGCACCTCTTCCTTGGTGCGCTCCAGCGTCCACGGGATGATGTGCGGCAGGAACTCATCGATGCGGTCAGGATGCGCGCGCCCCTCCGGCGTGCCCCATTCCGGCTGCTCCAGCATCTCCTCCATGCCCATCATTTGGATGATGTTGGGGATGAACCGTGGGCCGCCGGTCATCAGAAAGTAGCCGTCAGAGCAGGGGTGCACGCCGCCGCCCACCGCCGTGGCCCGCGCGGGGCGTGACGCCATGTGCCCGGTGTACTGATAGCCCATCAGCCGCCCCAGACGCATATCGATGGAGTGCATGGCCGTCTCAAAGATGCTCACGTCCATGTAGTCGCCCTCGGCGTCCCGGAACTCCACCTGAAAGAGTCCCATGGCGGAGGCGAGCGCGGCGACGTAGCCCGCGTGATAGCTGACCATGCGCCCCGCCGTCTTCAGCGGCTCATGATCCACGTCTCCGGCGCTGATCATGCTGCCGCCCATGGCGTACAGGTTCAACTCAATCCCCAGATAGTCCCGATACGGGCCGTTCTGCCCGTAATTGGTCAGTGATGTCATCACGAGCCTGGGGTTGATCTTTTTCAGGTCCGCGTAGCCAAGCCCGAGGGCGTCCAGCGTGCCGGGCGCGAAGCTCTCCACAACGATGTGCGCGTCCCGCACAAGATCACGCAGGAGGCCGCGCCCCCGCTCCGATTTCAGATTCAGGGTGATTGACCGCTTGTTGGTGTTCAGGAACAGGAACAGCCCGCTGCGCTCCGGGCCGGGGATGTCCTTGTGAAAAGGCGGCATGGAGCGCGTGGGGTCGCCCGTTTCCGGACGCTCGATCTTGATGACGTCCGCGCCGTAGTCGCCCAGGATGCGCGTGCCGAACGGGCCCGCGGTCATGTGCGTGAGATCGATGATGCGCACGTCATCCAGCGGCATGATTGGCGTTGGTGTGGTCATCTCCGCGCTCCCTGCTCCCCGTCTGTGCTGTGTCGATCCGTCCGCCTGCGGCTAATCGGACGGATCGAGGTCATAGTCCATGCCGATGTGCCCCGCGGCCTCATAGGCGGCGTAGTCCGCGTCTGAAAAGCCGAGCAGTTCCTTGTAGACGTACTCATTATCCTCGCCAAGCCGGGGCGGGCCCCAGCGGTGGCGGCGGGGCGTGTTGTCGGCCGTCCACAGCGCGCCCGTGTAGAGGTGCGTGCCCACCTCCGCGGCGGTCAACTCCTCCCAGAAGCCGAGCGCGTCCAGATGGGGGTCTGAAAAGGCGTCCGCCTCATTCATCACCGTGCCCGCCGCGATGCCGTGCGCCTGCAGCAGGCGCATCGCCTCTAAAGCGTCCTGCGCGGCCGACCAGCCGATCAACTCGGCGTCCAGATCGTCATGATGCTCCCGCCGCCCCGCAAGCGTGGCGAAGCGCGGGTCGGCGGCCAGGTCCGGCCTCTGCATGACCGCGCCCGCAAGCGCGCGCCACGCCTCATCAGACTGCACGCTGACGGCGATCCACCGGTCCTCCCCCAGGCACGGATAGACGCCCTGCGGGGCGCAGTCAGGGCTGCGGTTGCCCTGATGCTCCGCCAGGCGTCCGTTCATGGAGTAGTCCATGAAGACATCACCCAGGTAGGTCATAAAGTTCTCCGCGGTGGCCAGTTCAATGAAGAGGCCGTTGCCGGTCTTGTCACGATGTCTGAGTCCGGCGGCGAAGGCGAGCGCGCCCGCCGCGCCGCCCCCCGCATCCGCCGTCAGCGTGTTCCCGGTGAGGCTTGGATCCTCGCCCTGATAGCCCATGAAGGAATAGTGGCCGACGACCGCCGCCATGTGACTGCC
>JAAXGS010000123.1 GCA_012271225.1 Dehalococcoidia bacterium
GCCGGCCAATCTGGGACAATGCGGGGGCGCGGCCGGTGAAGCCTGGGCGATGTTCTACCGCGCGCAGAGGAGGCGCACACATGGCACGGGAAATGATAGAAACGGTGACGGGGCCGGTGGCGGCAGGGGATTTGGGCGTCACTCTGTCCCATGAGCATGTGCTCGTCGGCTCTCCGGGGGTTCACGCGACCTATCCGGAACTGATGGACTGGGAGGGCATCGAGGCCGGCGGGATCGAGGCGCTGCGCGAGGCGCGCGCGGAGGGCGTGAGCTCCATCATGGACGCGACGCCGTTTGAGCTGGGCCGGGACGTCCGAATGCTCCGGCGCGTCTCCCATTCCTCCGGGGTCAACATCATCGCCTCGACGGGAACGTACGTGGACATCCCGCGTCTGATCTGGCACACGCATCCGGATCGCATGGCGGCGGTCTATGTGCGGGAGATCACGGACGGCATAGAGGAAACCGGCATCCGCGCCGGCATGATCAAGGTCGCGAACAACGACCATGCCCTCTCCGATGCGGAACAGATGGTTCTTCGCGCCGCTGCCCGGGCGTCCAATCAGACCGGGATTCCGATTACGACGCACACGCAGCCGCTGAACAAGGTTGGCGAGCCGCAATGGCGCATCTTTGCTGAGGAGGGTGTGGACCCGGCGCGCGTCTGCATCGGGCATTCATCGGACGCGGTCGATTTCAACTATCTGGCGGGGTTGGCGAAAGAGGGGGTTTTTCTGGGCATGGACGAGATGCCCGGGCATCAACTGAACGCGCCGTGGCGGGACAAGGCGGACATGATCAAGCGGCTGCTTGACGCCGGATTTGAGCGGAGCCTGATGCTCTCCCACGATTGGTCGATCAAGAAACACCCGGACGATTCATGGGGCGCGACGGAGGAGATTCACCACCAGGTGAACCCGGACGGCTACGCGTGGATATCGCGTCGGCTCCTGCCGCACCTGCGCGGGATGGGCGTCAGCGAGGCTGCGCTGACATTGATGACGGTGGACAACCCCCGCCGCTTCCTCGCGGGAGAGTGAGGGGCGGAGAGCAGAGCAACCTATGATTGGCTCCGTCACGCACCATGTCCGTCAGTGGGACTACCGACTGTTCCTGTCCATCCTGCTGTTCATTGCCCTGCCGAACCTCTATCGGCTCTATCGCGTCCGCCTGATTGGCAACGAAATTCCGGACCCGGGGGGCCTTGCGACCGTTGCGCAATGGCAATTTGTCGGCCTGATTGTTGAGGTGTTTCAGGAGGCCACCGTCCTGGCCGTTTTCTTTTTTCTGGGCTCCCAAATCCGTTCCAGCGCCCTGATCAAGGCGGACCGCGCCAAGAGCGTGCTCTCCTTCATCTTTATCTCGTCTCTCGTGTTTGCCGCCATCGTCTTTCTCCTGCGCGGCGCATTTATTGAACTGATTGACACGCCGGAGGACATCAGGGCCCAGACGAGCGCGTTTCTCGGCGTGAGCGCGTTCAGCATCCCGTTCATGCTCGTCTCCGCGGCGCTCGTCGTCCTGCTTCAGGCGCTTGGAATGAGCCGGCACGTCCTTCTGCTTGCAGTGTTCAACGTCCTGCTCCTCTTCACGCTGGACAGCCTGCTGTTTGGGGGCTACGCCTTCTCGCTTGGCGCCGGCGCGGTGGGTGTGGGAGTGTCGACGCTTCTGTCCAGCGTCGGGTTGTTCGCCGCAGGCGCGCTGCTGCTGCTATTCGCCGGGGGGCTGCCCGCCCGCTATTTCCTGACCCTGCCGACATTTCAGGACATCCGTGAGTTCCTGCGCGTCGGCTTCGGCAGCGGGCTGGACAGCGCCGTGCGCAACGCGGCCTATTTCATCATGATCATCCGTCTTGTCAACACAATCGGAACGACGGAGATCAGCGGGTACTATGTGGCAATTCAGATATTCTGGGGCTTCATGCTTGTGCCGGTGCTCGCCTTCGCCGATTCATCCAAGGCACTTGTCGCAAACACCTCGGACGATCTTGAGCGCGTGCGGACGCTCTGGCGCGCCTCAATGCTGATCACCGGCGGGATGATGGTGGTCTGGATCGCGCTCATACCGTGGTTTCCCGCCTTCGCCGGCGCGCTGTCGGACGATCCTGAGATCGTGGACGCCGCGATCATCGCCTTCGGAATCCTGTTCGTGCCATACGTCCTGTTCTGCTTCAACACGGTGACGGACAGCGTGTTCTACGGGCTGGGCAAGACGCAGTACATGGCGTATCAGTCCATCCTGACCAACGGCACAGTCTACGTCGCCGCCTTTCTCCTGTACATCTCAGGCGTCTGGGACGTCACGTACGTGGGCATCATGGTGCTGTTCGCCTTGGGGATCATTGTCGATACCGTGCTGACCCTGTGGTTCCTGGTTCGCGTCCTGTCCGCGGACGGCGGAGCGCCGTTTGGTTTCCGACTCAGGCAATTGGCTTTCCCGCCGCCGGCAGAGAGATGAGGGCAGTAATTGGGCAGCCCCGCCGCTTCCTGGCGGGAGGGTGAGGGGGACAAGCGGCAAGATGTCCTCCCGATTCAGGATCCGCCGATAGCCCGCAACTCAGACTCGACCCGCAGAACTGCCATCTGTGCCTCTTGTATTTGCCTCTTGGCAACCTCAATCGCGTCGGGGTCCGTCCCGCCGGCTGCTTTGTCAAACTCTTCCATCGCGCCGCTGAAACTCGTCAGGGTTTGATTCAACTCGTGTGTACGCACTCCCAATCCCTTGGTCTTGTCCAATTGAAAATCTCTGTACACCGCATCCAGGGCCTCAATAGCGGTTTTCGCGCGCTCTGAGTAGTCGCTCGCAGACTGCCGCAAGCGCATCATCTCCGCAGTAGGCGTGTTGGGGTCGGCGCGATTCAGGGTTTCCATGGCTTCCTTAACCAAAGCCTCCACGCCGATTTCCTTGAATTGCGCCGCAAAGTGTTGCCGAACCTCGGCGGTGATGTTCGCGGACAACTCGGTGCTGCGCTTGAACAGCAGCAGGCT
Organism: Dehalococcoidia bacterium; assembly: GCA_012271225.1. Classification (GTDB taxonomy): domain Bacteria; phylum Chloroflexota; class Dehalococcoidia; order UBA6926; family UBA6926; genus VXMO01. The sequence goes on from JAAXGS010000123.1 coordinate 2,985, forward strand.
TTCGCCGTCAATCCTGGCAGACACAGACAATTGCCAATTGAGAAGGTTATTGAATGATAGATCGTACACGAGTTCTTCATCTTGACCAGGATGCAGCACATCGATCAGTGGTGTTTCGCCGCTTCCATAGCGGATAGTTTCTCCCGTTTCTTGGTCTATTTTAGTAATAGACCGTTCACGTATCGAGAGACCACTGGACAGCTGAATATCCCGGAAAACGACGCTGGGCCATTCGGGGCCCTCCGGAGCAACGTTCTCCAGCCGAACCGACACGACTGATCTTCTGCTGCCTTTCTCGCTGTCCTCATACTCAACGGTTTGCGTTACCCGAAGATAATCCTGAAGTCTCCGCCAGCTTTCAACAGGTTCATCCAGAACAGAAATGGCGTCGGTCACGACCGCAGGCGGCTCAATCTCCTGAATCTGCTCATCTTCTATGGAGCTTTTTTCGTCAACCATGATTCCCCCAAGGATCTTGTCTAACTCCAACGCCTCGGTACGGTTCAAGTTTGCGAGAATGTCCTGCATCAGACGGATGCCCCCATGCACGTCGGCAAGAGACATATCCTGAACATGCGCCCAGTCATTCCGGTATTTCGTAATGCGTCCAAACCTCTTGAAAGCTCTCACTGAGTCCGGGAACGCATCACGAAACGCCACTCCGTGGCTCTTGTCGACGATGTAGCCGAAGTGCCGGGTGTCCAACGCGCTGCGGTAATTGTCCTCTTGCATTTTCTCCGTAGTATTCTTCAGATACTCCGCGGTGTCGTCACGGAAGGCTGTCAACACACCCTTCTGCCACCATTCCTCACCGTAGTGGGCCTCCAGGCGCTTCCGTATTTCGTCTCGAACCGCCTGCACATAGATGCGATGACACTTTCCGAAGAGAAGATCAGGATCCAGATCCACTGTCACACTCCATGTCGATCATACTTGTCCACTCAGTCAGACAATCTACGCTAGCGTGATTCACCGGGCCGCGAACGCCGCCGGTCACGTGGTGGCCGGTGGATCCGTAGAGTAGTTGGCATCGGGTTTCTCAGCGATTGAGAGCCGCATCCCGGGAGGCTTTGCGCCGGGGCGGGCGTCCCCATACTCCGGAGCGCTTTTCCGGGCCACCGCCAGATCATACTGAGACTGCAGGTTGAGCCAGAACTGGGGATCCATGTCAAACCAGCGCCCCAGCCGCAGAGCGGTATCCCCGGTGATGGAGCGCTTGCCGGCGATGATCTGGCCGATGCGGTTGGGCGGCACGCCAATCTCCCGGGCAAGGTCAGACCGGCTGACGCCCCGCTCCTCCAGCTCCTCCTTCAGAATCTCGCCGGGATGGACGGCGAGCATGAATGTGTCCGTAACCATGTGCCTGTACCCTCCGTGCGTGCTTCCGCGCCTGCGCGCCTCTCTGCCCTGCTGCTCTCAGTGGTAATCCACGATCTCCACATCTGACGGGCCCGCGTCACCCCTGTTCCACTTGAAGCAGATGCGCCACTGATCATTGATCCGAATCGAAAACTGCCCCTCTCGTGCGCCCCGCAGGGCCTCCAGCCGATTGCCCCGCATCACCCTCAATTCCTGCAGTGACGGAACCGCATTGAGGCTTGCGAGCCGCCGGGCCGCCTGCCTGTGAAACCCCTGAAACGCCGCCACGAACTCTCCATGAGCGAACGCCTCCGTCCTGCGATCCCTGTACCCCTGAATCACTCTGGTATCAGCCTACACATTTTGACGCCTGACGTCAAGCGTCCAATTCCTACTTTTGAGCAGAAAGCAAGGACGGCGGCCCCGGCCGCCTCCGCGCCTTCACGAACGGCGACCCCCGAGGAGCGATCACGCGCAGTTCTAGACGTAATCTCCGCCTCTCTCAACAAACTTGTCCCTGTCAAACGTCACCTCGTCGAGGGCGGCTCCAACGCCAACCTCAAGGATGGGGCGGCTGTACGTGTGCCTACCCTGAGAATCATCGAAGAAGCGTCCCCAAGGATCAACCATGCGGTAGCTGGCCGTCATGAGCTCGTTGTTCTCCGGCACAACGGTCACGCCGCATTGTCCGACAAGACGGTTGCGCTCCACGTAGGATTCGAATTGCTCCAGTGTTACCCTGACCGTTTCAAAGGCGGCATCGTTCTGCCCTTCCACGCGAAGCGCCTGAAAGATTTTCCAGCGCTCGGGACCGAGATCCCGAACGAATGGCCAGAGCTCCTCATCAGCGTTGAAGGCGTTGACAACCGTGTTGACCTTCAGACGGATGCCTCGGCTCTTGATGAGGGCTGCCAGCGTGCAATACCGCTCCGCGGAGATGGGTTCCTTGCCCTCCTCAACTCTGCCAATCCTTCGCTGCGTCTCAGGATCCACGCTGTCGATGCTCAGGGCGATGATGTCCAGCCAGGGGGCGATGTCGTCCAGCCACCCCTCGGTTAATCGCGAGCCGTTGGTGACGATGGACGTTGTGACTCCGTGGAGCTTCGCTGCCCGAATAAGGTCGGGAAGCCAGTCCACCAGCGTCGGCTCCCCGCCCACAAAGTTGATCTTCGTGGCGCCCGCGTGGCACAGGCAGTCGACAAGCTCGAGCGCGTCGGCTCGTCGCAGTGGCGGCCCCTGCCTGCGGCTATCCAGAAACGTCGCGAAGCAGAACTTGCACCCCATATTGCATGGGTAAAGGAGATGGTAGTTGACCGTCCCCAGCCCTCCAGCAGAGCTACGCAAAACTTGCCCAAGCATTCTACTCTCCACGACCCATAATTTCGGGGCGCCAGTCTTGAGAGCAAGACCTTGAGGCGACCCCGGGTCTGAGTAAACGATACTCGCTCCGCGCGGCGCTGTCAAGCGCCGAGCAGTATCGAAAGCAAGGGCGGGGGGCTGGGAGCCCCCCGCCCTGTTGCTGCACGCGGTTCTGCGTGAATGCTCTACGCGCTGCCGTTCGAGCCGCCGTTGTGTGTGGCCCAGAAGACGCGCTCCGGGTTCAGCGGAATCTCCCGAATCCGCACGCCCGTCGCGCGGCTCACCGCGTTCCCCACCGTCGGCAGCGGCGGGATGATCGGCACCTCGCCAACGCCGCGCACCCCCAGCGGGTTCTCCGGCGCGGGGCCGCCCACGAAAATCGTCTCGATCATGGGCAGATCAAGCGCCGTCGGCATGCGGTAGTCCAGGAAGTTGGCGTTCTTCAGAATGCCGTCCTCGCCCCACTCGTAGTTCTCCCAGAGCGCCCAGCCGACGCCCTGCGCCACGGCGCCCTGCACCTGGCCCTCAACGGCCATCGGATTGATCGCGCGGCCGGGGTCCTGGAACGCGGTGTACCTGGCGATCACCGCCCGGCCCGTCGCATCGTCAACCTCAACCTCGGCGATCTGGACGCCGGAGCTGGTGACCGGGCGCACCCCCGTGGCCAGGCCGTTGCCGATGATTGCGCCCGTGCCCCGTCCAACGTTCGTGGACGCAAGCTCTGACAGCGCCACCGTCTGCTCCGGGTTGTCGCGCAGGGAGAACGTTCGGTTCTCATAGTCGATGTCCGCCGCGTCCGCCTGGAACCGCTCCGCGGCCAGCCCCTTGAGCTGCCCGATCAGGTCCTCCGCCGCGTTCTTGACGGCCATGCCGGTCACGTACGTGATGCGGCTGCCCCATGATCCGTCCGTGTAGCCCACGGCGTCCGTGTCGCCAACGGTGGAGCGCACCTCATCGACGGTGACGCCCAACTCCTCCGCGGCAATCTGCGCCATGGAGGTGCGCGTGCCGGTGAGATCGACGGAGCCGACGATCAGGCTGAAGGTGGCGTCCTGATTGAGTTGGATGGAGGCGGTGGACGTTCCGGAGCCCTCGCGCCGCATGCCGATGGCCACTCCGCGGCCGCGCCCCGCCGGCACGGGCGACGCCCAGGCCGGATGCTGCTTGACGGACTCAAGAATCGACTTGAATCGCGTTACGGGCAGGGCCATGCCGTCGCTCATCGGCGCGCCGTCATCCGTGACGTTGGCGATGCGCAGATCAATGGGATCCATGTTCAGCGCTTCCGCCAACTCATCCATCATCGTCTCAATGGCGAATGCGCCCTCCGGCAAACCGGGCGCGCGATAGGCCTGTGAGCGTGACTTGTTGGTCAGCACATCGTAGCCGTCCGCCTGGAAGTTGGGCAGCTTGTACGGGGACAACCCCGCGACGAGGATGTTGTTGACGTACAGGGCGGAGCCGGGCAGGCAGCCGGCGTCAAGGTAGAACTTCGCCTCAAACGCCGTGACCTCCCCGTTCTTCTTCGCCCCCGCCTTGATCCAGCAGTAGGCGTCCGGCGCGGGGCCGGTGGCCCTGAACACCTCATCCCGCCCCAGAACGGTCTTGACAGGCTGCCCCGTCTTGAGCGCGAGGAGGGCCGTCGGCAGTTCCGGAACGGTGAACCCCTTGCCGCCAAAGCCGCCGCCGATCTCCAGAGGCACCACGGTGACCTTGTTCAGCGGGATCTGCAGCAGCGCCGCGTTCTGGCTCTTGACGCCGAACGATGCCTGCGTCGTGGTGTAAATGGTCACATGGCCATTGGCGTCAACCTCCACGCTGCAGGCCTGCGGCTCAATGTAGCCCTGATGCACCATGCCGACGCGGTACTCGCTCTCCAGAACGACCTCCGCGTCCTCATAGCCCCTGGCGACGTCGCCGCGCGCCAACTGCATGTGCACGGACAGGTTCGTCGGCTTATCGCCCCGGCCCTCCAGGCTGCGCGTCCGCACCTCTTCATGGATCACCGGCGAGTCCGGCTTGATGGCGTCCTCGATGCCGACAACCGCCGGCAGAGGCTCATAGTCCACCTTAATAAGGTCGAGCGCCTCCTCCGCGATGTGCGGCGATGTGGCGGCGACGGCGGCCACCGGGTGGCCGTGAAAGAGCACGCGATCCTGCGCCATCAGAAACTGCCGCAGATACACCGCATCCAGTGTCACCTCGCCCCCAACCTGCTCATCTGAGGTCAGCGCGGGCAAATCCCTGTGCGTGACGACGGCTTTGACGCCGGGATACGCCTCCGCAGCGGAGGTATCGATGCCCCTGATTTTGGCGTGCGCGTGCGGGCTGCGCAGAATTTTGCAGTGCAGCGTGCCGGGCAGCGTCAGATCCGGCGCGTAGACGGCGCGGCCCTTGACGCGCTCCACGGCGTCCACCCGCGCAATCGGCTGGCCGATGGCCCGTTCAGGCGTTGCTGTTGCCATATCTACCTCTCTCCCTCCCAGAGCGGGCCGTCCCTGACCCGCGGTTCCAACCAATCCACTGCCATGCCGCCGCAGACGGGGGGCGCACTACCCTGCCCGACCGCAGTCGACAGCGCTGTCAGTGTAGCCCCTTACAGGGCGAACGTCGAGAGCGGGGAGGCGGGGAGTGTTTGGGCGGCCATTAGGACAACAACTCGTGAACCAGGCGCTCCACCGCCGCGCCTTCGTCTGAGTCTCGCAGCCACTTGCGTATCTCCCTCCGCGCGACGGTCACCGTGAGCTGCCCACGCTCCTGACGCAAGCCCTCCAACACGCCCTGAACCCCCGCAGCGGCCGTCTCACCCGCCTCT
>JAAXGS010000124.1:0-4537 GCA_012271225.1 Dehalococcoidia bacterium
CGGTTGGACATCGGCGATTTTGAGCCGAGCCACGTCTGGACCGTGCCGTCATCATCGATGGCGACGACGCAGTTATGCGGCTCAAGGTACAGCTGGTGCGTGCGGGATGTTTCAAAGACGCGCTCAATGATGGTGTCCGCCTCCGCCATCCCGCGCTCCACATCACCCTTGCCCCAGTGGTTGTGGACAATCATGTTGGAGGGCCCGTCAAGCGGATCCGCCACTCCGCCGTAGTCGTTGAAGTCCGGGTGCAGAACGGGGGCGTCCGGGGCGCGCGCCTCGGCAATCGTGACGACCGCGGGGAGCTCCTCATACTCCACGTCGATCAGGCCCAGCGCCGTGTCCGCCGTCTCCTCATCGTCGGCGGCAACGGCGGCCACCTTGTCCCCGATGTACAGCGCGCGGTCCCAGGCGAGGATCGGCTCATCCTGAATCGTCTTGCCCCATCGCTGGCCCTCAAGGTCTCTGCCCGTGATGACGGCGCGCACGCCCGGCACGGCGAGCGCCGCGGACGCATCGATGGAGACGATGCGGGCGTGGGCGTACGGCGAGCGGAGCACCTTGCACCACAACGCCCCGGGCGGAACAACGTCGATGGAGTATTTCCCTGCGCCGGTGACCTTCTCCGGCCCGTCTGCGCGGCCAATGGGTTGACCGATGACCCGATGCTCTGTTGTTGCCATGCGGATGCCCTCCCGGCGAATGTCCGGCGTGTGGCCGGAGTTCTAATACGTCTTTGGGGATTATACGGAATCGCGGCGCTTCCCACGCTCATTCCACAAGCGCGGCGCGGCGTTGAACACCCCGGTCGCTAATCGTCGTCGGCGTGGTGGGGCAGCGGCTGCCCGCAGTGGGGACAGAGGCCCGCGGCTGCCTGACGGCTGCGCCGCGCCTCATTCACGAATCCGGAGCCGAGTATTCCGGCGGGCAGCGCAAAGAGGCCAATGCCCAGTATCGCCAGCAATGAGGTCAGCGCCCGTCCCACGAGCGTCACGGGGGTGACATCGCCGTAGCCGATCGTCGTCAGTGTGATGACGGCCCACCACATGGACGCGGGAATGCTGCGGAACTTCTCCGGCTGGGCGTTGTGCTCCGCAAAGTACATCAGCGACGATGCGATCAGCAGCAGCAGCGCGATGACGGTGACGACAGTCCCCAATTCCTGCGCGGTGCTGCGCAGCACGCGGCCCAACAGGGACAGAGAGGCGGAGCGGCGGCTCAGGCGGGCAATGCGGGCGGTGAATCGCACGGCGCGCAGCACGCGCAGGTCCAGCCCGGGCGTGCCGATGAACACGTCGATGTAGAACGGCACGATGGCCAGCAGATCCACCACGGACATGGGGGAGACGGCGTAGCGAGCGCGTCCCCACACCGGATGGGCGTACTTGCCTGAGGGGTCCGCCACGCAGGACCAGACACGCAGCAGCCACTCCACGGTGAAGATGAGCACCGCGGCCACCTCAATGAGTGAGAAGGCCCCGCCGAACGCGCTGAACCGCTGCTCCGTCTCAAGAACAAAGGCGGCGATGCTCACCGCGATTGTCATCAGGATGAAGTAGTCGAAGGCCTTGCTCGCCCTGTCGCCGTCGCGCCCGCCCTCGACGATCTCATACGTTCTCGTGACGCTGCGGGATGCGGTCATTCTGACTCCCCGTGTGAACCCGTCGCGCGCTGCAGGCGTAACGAGCCTGCGCCGCGCCGGCCCGTTACCGAACGCGGCGAAATAGCCCGTCCGCCTGGATCACCGGTGGACCGCGCGGACGGGCGGCATCACGCGCTACTCCTGTTTAAATGCCGCGTCCTTCTCACGCTGCTCCTGATGAGACATGCCCCACCACGTTATCCAGTCCGTCTCCGCGCTCTCCGCGGGCGGGGCGGCCGCGAGGGCGGCGGCGCGGCGGACGATGGCCGTCAGAAGTCCGGAGCCGTACGCGCCGTCAAGCGCTCCCTCCGCCAACCGATCCTGCCGAACAAGCGAGGTCAGCAGACGGCTCAACTCCATCGGGCTCGCCCCGGCCAGGGCCTCACGGTCGGTCGTCAACCGCCGCCCCTCCGGCGCGCGTCCCCACTGCGCCCAGTCAAAGCCCTGTATCCAGCCGTTGTCGTAGCAGTACTCCAGAAAGTCCCGGCCGATGCGTGACAGTCGATACCAGTCCGGCTTTCCCTCCTGTCGCACCCACTCGCCGAGCGCAAAGTCCGGGCGTTCAAAGTGCGGGAGAAAGACGGCGAGCGCATGCAGCCGCCGCGTCAGCGGCCCCGCGTCCGATGCCCGCGCCGCCATATCCTTCCGCATTCGATCCCGTTCCGTCGCCATGCCAACCCCCTCAGCCTGTTTCACGCAGCGTCCGTCTTTCATCTACGATACGCCCTTCCGCGCCTCCCAACACCGCGCCGCCGCCGCTGTGCTAGGGTTGTGGGCGTGAGCACGGACTCGCCTTCGATGGATACCGGCGCCCAGCATAATCTGCCGCTGCTGCGGGCATGGGCCGGCCGCGTGGGCGCGCCCCTGACGGAGCGTCAGATCACGCAGTTCCTCGACTTTCGTGAGGAGTTGCTCGCATGGAATGCGCGGCGCGCAAACCTGACCGCAATCACAGACCCGCAGGAGGTGGAGGCGCGGCTGTTTTTGGAGAGCCTGTCATGCGCCGCGGCGCTCCCCGTGGCGGCGGGGCAGCGGCTGATCGATGTCGGGTCAGGCGGCGGATTCCCCGGCCTGCCGCTCGCAATCGCCTTTGAAACACTGGACGTCACGCTCCTTGAGGCCACCGGCAGGAAGGTTCGGTTTCTGGAGCACGCCGTCTCCCAACTGAGCCTGACCAACGTCAGCGTGATACACGGCCGGGCCGAGGACCTGGCGCATGAGGCCGCGCATCGGGAGCGCTATGACATCGCGGCGGCGCGCGCGCTGGCGCCGCTGCCTGTCCTCGCGGAACTCTGTCTGCCCTTCGTGCGCACGGGGGGCGTCCTCATCGCGCCCAGGGGCGCGGACGCGGCATCAGAGGCCGCCGGGGCGGCGCGCGCGCTGGCGGCGCTGGGCGGCAGCGCGCGGGGCATCATCGCTCCGCCCGATCCGGCGATGCCGATCGCGGCGGGGCACTGTCTGGTGGTCATGCGCAAGGACGCGCCGACGCCCCCGGCCTATCCGCGCCGCGCCGGAGTCCCCGCCCGCCGCCCGCTGTAGGCGCTGCGCTTGGTGGCGGCTTGACGCACACGAACACGCAATCTACCGTTGCTCAGAGGGATTCTCACGGAGACGCCGGATGTCACGCCTGAACGTTCCGAACCGCACGCTGGCCGTCATGGACAATCTGCGGTTTCTGCGCGCCATCAATAACGAGTGCATCGATCTCATCGCGATTGATCCGCCGTTTGCCGCGAACGAGACGTTCACGGGCGCCCCCAGGCCCCCCATTACCGACGATGAAATCGCCGAGGAGCGCGCTCTGGCCGGAGCGCATGACGTTGCCTATCACGAAGGCATCGGTGAAACGCGCGTCAAGGACGTGTGGAGCTGGGATGATGATGTGCACCCCGCATGGAAGGCGCGCATCGAGGACGATTACCCCGCCGTCTTCGCCGTCCTGCAGGCCGTCGAGGCCACCGCGTCGGAGAACGAGGCGGCGTACATTGCCTACATGGCGGTGCGCCTGCTTGAGTGCCGCCGCGTGCTCAAGCCCACCGGAAGCATCTACCTTCATTGCGACCGCCACGCAAATATCTTTCTGCGAATGTTGCTTGACGCGATATTCGGAGCCAGGAACTTCATCGATGAAATCGTATGGAATTACGGCACGCCCTCAGGCGGGCGGGTAAGCGGAAAGCGGCCCGTGAAGACACATGAAACGCTTCTGGTTTACGCAGTCAATTATGGCCAGCATACCTACAATATCCTGTACACACCCTATTCAGATAACTATGTCACAAACTGGTTTCGGCACACGGATGACGATGGCCGAAAATATCAGACTCGCTCCAGAGGCGGAAGAATCGTTCGGCAGTACCTGGATGAGAGTCCAGGTATGCCGCTGTCCAGCACGTGGTCTGACATCATGCAGCTGTACGGATCAGCGGGATGGTTCCCCGGCAACCGCGGGGAGATTACCGGCTACGCCACCCAGAAGCCCCTCGCCCTGTATGAACGCATCATCGCGGCCAGCAGCAACCCCGGGGACGTCGTCCTCGATGTGTTCGCCGGCTGCGCCACCACGGCCGTGGCGGCGGAGCGGCTTGGCCGGCAGTGGATCGCCTGCGACATCGCCTATCGTTCCTGGACGATGCTCAAGCGTCGATTCTATGCCAATGGCTATGCGCTGGATGATATGACCGACTCAACGCGGCAGGCCCTGGGGGATCACCAGACTGAACTTCAGTCCGCCGAGTCCCACACCATCGGGCCGCATAATCTCCCCGTCCGCGATGATGTCGATCCCGCGCCCCATCACCCCCTCGGCGCAACGGGAGGCCGACGGGGGAGGAGATCGACGCAGACCGCCGGCTGGTCCGGGCGTATCCCCAAGGACGACGCCAAGCGGCTGCT